>JADLHE010000407.1 GCA_020848965.1 Saprospiraceae bacterium | reverse complement strand
GTGCTGGCCACGGTGGACACGCTGACGCAACTTTACGAGACGGCCAATTTCCTCACAGCCCTTGGCCAATACGAGTTGGCGGCGGCCAGTTACCAATATATTTTGCGGTACTATCCGGGACGAGAGGTCTATAACAACCTCGGCGCCTGCCATGCGCTGCATGCCCTATTTTGCTCCGCAAAAAGCCCAGACGCCTACCTGTACCCACTTGAAATAGACACGGACAGCCGCTTGAGTCGGCCACGGGCGAGGGGCGGCGAATCGGAGCTGACGGACAGCGAGCGGGCATTGCGCAAGCAACTGCTGCTGGAAGCGGAGAAGGCCCTGAAGACAGCGGGCAGGCTCGACCCCAGTTACTTTCCCGTGGACGTGAACCTGCTTTGTGTACTGGCCTTGCAAGGCAAAAGCAAAGAGGCGGTGAAACATTGGGAGACGCACCGAATCGCAGCAAATACAAGGGTTTCCGCTCCGCAAAAATACAGGGCGAGGTTGGCCCTTGGCATAGCGCTTGCGCAAACTGGCGATGCTGGGGAAAGGGAGCAGGCCAGGCGCATTTTCCAAGATATTGCGAAGCAAAGCACCGACCCTGCCTTGGCTAATATGGCCGCATACAATTTAAAAGCCCTGCAGAACGGCCTCGACGAGAAGCCTGCCGTTGCCACAGCCTTCGATTGCCTCAAGCCTTTTGAACTGGAAAAAGTGGACGGGGTGAGCATCCACCGTATGGCGTTGGAGGAGCAGACGGCTTTGCCCAGCACGGCGGGGCTTTCGTTTTCAATTAAAAAACTGGCTGCGTCCACAGTTGTGCAGTTCCAAAAAGCAGGCAGCCCGGTACTGAACTTTCAGCGGGTAGTTGCGAAGCAAAAAACGGCGGTGCCAAGTCTCGCTGGCAAGCGCCCACAGGTGGTGCAGACGCCAACGGGCTTCTTCTTGATTTGTGGGGAGGAACATGCGGCGTTCCTTTTTTCGAACGATAAAAACCTGACTGAATGGGCCCGTTTCTACTTTTTTGAAAATAAGTGAAAAAATCTTTCCCGCCCCTGTTAACATCTTTCCCTTCCCGCCATAAACTGTTATAACCCAACTGATGGTTACGCAGCCAATGACAACGATGACGGTCGCAACGAACGTACAGTTGCAAGTGCTTCGCTGACAAGGCAAACCCGATGAGACCCCATGCGGGCCGCCGGTTTTTTCCGAAACAAAAAAAAATTGAGACGATATGAAAACGTTCCAACACCTCGTGCTGGCAGGTATCCTTTTGCTTGCTTCGCAAATAGCCTTCGCACAACAGTCCCGTAAAGTGGACGCCGCTCTCGATGGCTTCAAGAACACCAGCTTCATGCAGCAGTACCTCGACCTGCGCACCCAGATGGAGTCGGCGGCACGCAGCTTCAAGGCCAAGATAAACAACGGCGGCGAGCACCCGATTGACCCGCAAGAAGTACAACTCGTAATGGCAGGCTATGAAAAAAGCGTCGCCCGTGCCAATGCCATTCTGCGTGGCGTCGTGACGGACTTCCTCGACCCGAAGAAGATGAAGTTCATCGCCAAACTGCCCGACTCCTACGCCAAAGGGCTGGAGCTTGACCTCCGCAACCTGAACGATTTCCAGACCCAAAACTTCCTGCAACCGCTGGCCGATGTGACCGCCGACGAGGTGGACGGCGTGCCCGTGCTACTACTGGTGGTACAGTTGATTTCACTCACTTCAGAACTAACGAATTACCTCGTGGATATGAAGATGCGGGAGCGCCAGTTCACTGCTGATTACCTCGAACAGAACCTGTACGAAGCCTGCCGCTACCATGCCTGGGACGAACTTGACAATGGCTGGCAGAACAGCGACCCGAACCGCCGCACGAAGGTGGAACTGCCAACCCGGCCCGACCTGCCGACGCTTGATACCCGATTCGATAGCCAGTGGGAGAATTAAAGTTAGCAGTTCGACAGTTGGCAGTTTGCAGTCAAGGGCTGCGAACTCGCAAGGGCTACCTGATAGCGCATGGCATAAAGAAACTGCACCCACTGCACTGACTAATCCACTGCGAACTGACTGCCAACTGCCAACTGACGAACTGAGGACTAAAAAAAACTTTCGCCGGGCTGTTAACATCCGTTTCGGCCTACCATAAATAAGTATAACCTCAAAAAGCCAAATCAATCACAACCAATTCACAATCAAAGATTTATCAACCTTTAAAAATTTAAGTCATGAAAAATTTCAATTTCTTTTCTCAGCTTTTCAGCCTCGTAATTTTTTGCTTCGCAACAACCATCGCCAACGCCCAAGTGAAAGGCAACTCCAATTTCTACGACACTGGCAACCCCTACACCTACGCCAGCACGGATGGGATGGGCAGCAGGGCAGTCGTTGCACTCATCAAGCCCAACTCCAACCAAATCAGGGTCTCTACCTATACCATCCCCGAAAGCGGCGAAGTGACATGGAACGCCAACTATGATTTTGGCAGCGCCACTTCGGTCAAAGTCGCCATGTTGAGCGAAACTAGGGTGGTCGTTGGTAGCCGCACTTCATCTGGAAACTATGCCATGACGATTTTCGACATCAATGCGACCACGGGCGCACTGACAAAAAAGGGCGACTGGACTGGCGGAAACCCCAATAACCAAGGCCTTGCCGTCATAAAACTTTCGCCCAGCAGCTTTGCCATCAGCCACACCGTGGAACTGAACCAACGGATAAGCACCTTCGCTGTGGATGCAAACGGCAACATCACCTTCAAGTCCTGGGTGAACACCGACAAAAGCATTGGGGCTTTTGACATCGTTCGCCTCTCCGACAACCGTTTGGTTTATGCTGGCAAAACAACCAACTCCTATGTGAAATTCGTTTGCTTCGACGTTGCCGCTGGTAACCTGAACCTTAGCCAAAAAGGCTTCCTCGGTTGGAACAACCAAGTCAACGCCATTTCACTGGCCAATTATTCAAATACCCGCTTTGTTGCATTTGCTAAAGATACCGACAGCCACCTCGACGTGCTCAGCCTGTATGTGAGCGATAACGGAAGTGTCAGCAACGCTGCAGCATTGATGAATGTAAAAAAACCTGAAAACAATGATTACCTGGAGGTAAACGAGATAGCCCCACAAAAAGTCAGCAGCAGTAAAATCCTGCTTGGCGCTTCCCTCTCGAACAACAAACTGGCCGTTATACCATTCAGTTTCAATGTTGGCGCTATCGCAGCGCAGACAGGTGGCTACTACCCAAATGCTCCGTTTATGTCAAATATTTCTTCTGGATTCATCACAGGCGAGCGTATGGTGAGCGCATTCAAGCTGCAAGATTCTGGCAAGTTCCGTGTCCAGTCTTTTAAATGGCAATAATTCCGTTTCATACATCCCTACAAATTCAAAAGAGCGACGCCCACCAGCGCCGCTCTTTTTGCATTGAAAGTTTTAACAAAGATTCGTTGTTAACTTTTCCCTAAATCGGCCATCAACAGAAAACACATTCGGCGATGAAAAACCTGATTTTCACCATTTACGGCATGCTGCTCGGCCTCCCTGCTTTGGGGGCTTCTTTCAACAAACCCAACCCCGACAGCACGGCCATTGTCACGGTTTGCGACAGCCCAATAACCACTTTTTCGCTGCCGCAAAAAATTGACCTCAAACCTTACTGCCCCTCGGTAAAGCACCAAGGCCAGCTCAGTTCCTGCGTGGGTTGGGCGCTGGGTTACGGGGCGCTCACCATCCAGCGGGCCATCCAGCACGGCTGCACCGATACCCGTGTCATCACCCACAATGCCAGCTCGGCCATGTTCATTTTCAACCAAATAGAAAAAGACGAGCAGGGCCGGGGCAGCAAGCTGGCCGATGCCGCCAAGTTCCTCCAGACCCGTGGCGACTGCCTCGCCCGCCACTTCGACCACGATATTGCCGACGGCAACAAGCTGCCCGACTCGCTGCTCTTGGCTGCTGCGCAAAGCTTCGCCATTACGGGTTATGCCGAGCTTTTTTCACCACAAGACCTTGATTCTGTGAAAGTTGGGAGCGTGAAAGTCGCCCTTGCGCAGTACAGCCCCGTGACCATCGGCATGGCCATCCGCCGCAATTTCATGCTGCTGCGCAATGCCCGCTACTGGCACCCCGACCTTGGCGACACCACGCCCGCAGGCGGCCACGCCCTCGTCGTCATCGGCTACGACGACCAAAAGCAGGCTTTCCAATTAATGAACAGTTGGGGAAAAGAATGGGGCCAGGATGGGTTTATCTGGCTGAAATACAAGGACTTTGCGAGGTTCGCAAAGTATGGAGTAGCATTTTTTAAATGATGAATGATGAATAAGGACACGCACTTGATTCATCATTCATCATTTATCATTCATCATTAATTAAAGCGTTCCCCTCAGCTCCTGCTCCCGCTCTATCGCCTCGAAAAGTGCCTTGAAATTGCCCTTCCCAAAGGATTTTGCGCCAGCACGCTGGATGATTTCATAGAAAACCGTTGGGCGGTCTTCCACAGGTTTGGTGAAGATTTGGAGCAGGTAGCCCTCCTCGTCACGGTCAATGAGGATGTTCAGTTTTTTCAGTTCCGCCAAGTCCTCGGCGATGTGGCCGACCCGGTCGAGCACGTCTTCGTAGTAGGTGTCGGGCACGTAGAGGAAGTCAACGCCATTGGCCCGAAGCTGGCTCACCGTGCCGATGATGTCGTCCGTTGCGACGGCAATATGCTGCACCCCGGCGCTGCGATAAAAGTCGAGGTACTCCTCAATTTGCGATTTTTTGCGGCCCGCCGCTGGTTCGTTGATGGGGAATTTGATATAGCCGTTGCCGTTGCTCACCACCTTGCTCATCAGGGCGGTGTACTCGGTGGAGATGTCCTTGTCGTCGAAGGTGACGAGGAGCTTGAAGCCCATCACATCTTCGTAAAATTTGACCCAGCGGTTCATATCGCCCAGTTCCACGTTGCCCACGCAGTGGTCCACGTATTTCAGGCCGACGGACTTGGCCGGGTAGGCGCTCTGCCTTGCCTCGAAGCCGGGGAGGAAGGGGCCATCGTAGCCGCTGCGCTCAACGAGGGTGTGCCAAGTGTCGCCATAGGTTTTGATGGCGGCCATTTTTACTGTACCGTGCTCATCCTCAATGGTTTGTGGTTCCATTGCCGACTCGGCACCCCGCTCGATGGCGGTGCGGTAGGCGTTTTCGGCGTCGTCCACCCAGAGGGCGAGCACTTTCACGCCGTCGCCGTGCAGGGCCACGTGCTTCGCAATCTCGTGGTCGGGCGAGAGGGCGGCGGTGAGCACCAGCGTGATTTTGCCTTGGCGCAGCACGTAGCTCACCTTGTCACGGCAGCCCGTTTCAGGGCCACGGTAGGCAATCCACTGGTAGCCAAAAGCGGCTTGGTAGTACAGCGCAGACTGTTTGGCGTTGCCGACGTAGAACTCCAAGTGGTCGGTGCCATTGATGGGAAAAGTATCGGTGTTTTGAACGGGGGCGGATTTGGTAAGGACTTCCATTGATTGTTTTCTTCTTTTGTGAAAAATGTGGG
>JADLHE010000406.1 GCA_020848965.1 Saprospiraceae bacterium | reverse complement strand
CGATAGATACAAGACTGGTTACGGGGACCAATTTGCCCAAGAAGCGAGCCTGGAACAGCTATTTGAAGAGGCCGAGGTGTTGAGCGCACATATCCCTTATTCGGTTGATAATCATTATTTTATAAACCAAGATTTCCTTCAGAAATTCAGCAATGACCTCTTCCTTATCAATACGGCGAGGGGCCTGGTTTTGAATACAGAAGACTTGGTGACCTGCCTCAAATCCGGCAAGGTGCGGGGCGCTGCATTGGATGTTTTGGAATACGAGGAAACGTCTTTTGACAAGTTCAAATTGGAGCATTTGCCACCTGCCTTCGACTATCTCTGTCAGGCGGACAATGTGTTGCTTTCCCCACATATTGCAGGTTGGTCATTTGAGAGCAAGGAAAAACATGCGAGGGTGCTGGCAGATAAAATAAGGGCTTTGCTGACTGAAAGTGTTTGAAAATCAAGTACTTAAGCGGTTCCTTTCTTGTTACGCTTGTTCTCCAAGTATTTTTTCAAGGCAGTGGCAAATACCGGAATCAGTGAAACGCCGATGATGCCCAATACGATGAAGGAGATGTTCTTTTTCACAAACTCGATGCTGCCAAGGAAATAGCCTGCCAAAGTGAGTAATATAACCCAAGAGATGCCGCCAATGAAGGTGTAAAGGGTGTATTTCTTGGTGTCCATCAAGGATAGCCCAGCCACGAAAGGCACAAAAGTGCGAAAGATGGGGAAGAACCTGCTCAGAATAACGGCTTGGTGGCCATGCTTTTCGAAGAATTCGTGCCCTTCTTTCAAGTATTTGGGGTTCAGCCATTTGCGCTGTTTGCCGTCGTTCAGCTTGGTGCTGAAATACCGTCCGATGTGGAAATTGACCAGATTGCCCGAAATGGCCGCCGCCATCATGATGAGCATGGAAAGCCAGAGATTCAATCCGCCTCCCGTAGAGCCAGCAATGACACCCACCGTAAACAAGAATCCATCACCGGGCAGAAAAGGTGTTACAACGAAGCCCGTTTCAGCGAAAATGACCAAGAAAAGTACAACATAAATCAACATGCCGTACTGTGCGACGATGTCGTTGAGGTAATGGTCGGTGTGCAGGATAAAGTCAATAATGGTGTCCATTCAGGCGATGAGATTTTGAAAATGAACGGCGAAGTTAAGAGGATTTGAAGATGCAAGGATTTAAGGATTTGATGCTGGACTTGTCAAATCCTCAAATCCTCAAATCCTCAACACTACAAAAACAAAAGGGCATGGCCGAAGCCATACCCTTTTGATTCCCTCCGATATAATCGGAAATTACTGAGCTTGTTGAGCGCCAGTGCTGTCAGCAGCAGGAGCAGCAGCATCTTGAGCTGGTGCAGCTTCCTGAGCAGGAGCAGCTTCTTGAGCTGGAGCTTCAGTGGCAGGAGCTGCTTCTTGGCCTTCAGTGGCAGCAGCATTGTCACGGCAAGCAGTGAACAGAACAGAAACGGTGAGCAGTGCAACTGCTACGAGGCTGAATACTTTTTTCATGTTTAGAAGAATTGAAAAATTGAAAATGAAAAATATTTAAACCAAACCTGCCTTTTTCAAGGCAAGAAATCTTGTTTCAGAACTATAATTTGGTTGAAAATTTGGCCGGGTGGTAAACAGTGTGAATGGGCTGAGTATCGGTTGTTAGCTTTGACATGTAAATGTCGCTTTTGAATGGATAAACTACGCAAAAATTTCAAAGAAACTGACCAACTAACCGTTTTGATAAATTGATTGTTCGGTCAAGTAGAAAAAATTTTTTGCAAAAATATTGGGTTTGTTGAATATTCCATCCGTTTTCCAAAAAAAATTCTGTGGAAAATGATAGTTTTTTTTTGCTTCTTCATTTTTTCAAGGAAATAAACTGCTCAAAATCAGGCAGTTCCATGCAAGTTAGGCATGTTTCTTTGGTCAGTCCGCCTTTCCTCGCAGAGAAAACACCGTACCTGATGTCGTTAACACCCGCCGTGCTGTGGGCATCTGGATTGATGGAAATGGGGATGTTCTTCTCCAATGCAGCGGGAATCCATGTCCAATCGAGGTCCAATCGGTGCGGGTTTGCGTTCAGTTCAATGGCGACCCCATTTGCGGCGCAGGCATCCAATACTTTCAGATGGTCAATTGGGTAGCCTTGCCGGGAGAGCAACAGCCGCCCGGTCGGATGGCCCAAAATGGTGGTGTGTGGATTTTCTATGGCCTTGATGAGCCGTTGCGTGGCTTTTTCTTCGTCCATTCGCAAATTTGAGTGCACCGAGGCGATGATGAAATCAAACCCAGCCAGAATTTCATCAGAATAATCTAGGGAGCCATCGTTCAAAATATCGCTTTCTATGCCTTTGAAAATCTTGAAAGGGCCAAGTTCCTGGTTCAATTGTTCAATCTCCTGCCATTGCGCCATGACCCGGTCTTCCTTCAAACCATTCGCATAAAATGCGGATTTGGAGTGGTCGGTGATACCTAAATAGGAATAGCCAAACTGCTTTGCATGTTCTGCCATTTGCCGAAGCGAATGCAGCCCATCCGACCAAGTGCTGTGGGCGTGCACAACGCCTTTCACATCGCCCGGCTCGACCAAATTAGAAAACGATTTGCCGATGGACCAGGCTTGTTCCCTCAGTTCTGGCTCCAAATATGGCAGATTGGCTTTTTGAAATACTTCATTTTCGTCAGAAAGCCCCTTGAAGTCCAAGCCTTTGGACTGCTCCAAAAACGCCTCCATAAATGCAGCGCTGGCCGAATACCTGAACAGTTTACTACCAAATTCTGCCAAGCTACAATGATAGATAGTGACAGGTATTTCATCCAAGGTTTTGGCATTGAATTGCCCATTGGCCTCGCTCAGCTTTATAAGCCATTCATTTTCAAAGATTTGTAAGATAGGCTCGTTACTTCCGATGACGAATTCCAAGTGCTCTATAATATTGCTCCGCCTGCGGAATGCACCCGCCAAACCGATTTTTGCCTCTGGCAACAAATTGGTGAGCTTTTCGTGAACGCTTTGCGCAGCAGCCTCCAATTCTGCAAAAAGGAACTTCCCTTTCGATTTTTGAAAATACTCCAGTTTTTGCCGAAGGTCTTCTTGGGTCTTTTCTCCAAAACCCTTCAGTTCTACCAATCGGTTTTCGTTGCAAGCGTAGCGCAGTTCCCCGATGGTCTCCACGCCGAGTTCCTTCCAAATCACCCTTATTTTCTTTGGCCCAAATCCCGGAATGTGCAGCATTTCCTGCACCCCGACCGGGGTGATGTCCTCGAATTTCTTCAAAGCTTGCATCGTGCCCGTTTCCAGCATTTCTCGGATGCTGGCAATGGTGGAGCTGCCGATGCCCTTTATTTTTTCCATCTCCGAGGCTTGCATCTCTGCCAATGGTTCGGGCAGTTTTCGGATGGTCAGGTAATTGTTTTGGTAGGTCTTGATTTTGAATGGGTTGTCTTCATGCAATTCCATGATTTCGGCCAAATATTGGAATTGCTTCGCTATTTCTTTATTGGTCATGCGGAAAAAAGTTAGTGAATGAAACCGAGTGAGGCAATAGACTGCAATCTGCCATTCGTCAACGATTTCTAACAGAAAATCACCTAGGCTCAAAAATTAACAGTGGCGCAAGGTATGATTTTGGCAAAAATAGGGTTTAAAGTTTGTCTGAATATAAATTGCTACTAACTTTGCAGCACTTATCCGATAACAAACATCCGTTTCAAAATCCTTATTTAGATTTTCCAAATCTCCCCAATTTTAAAGGATTTTAGGTCTCTGTACGCTGAGCATTTTAAGTATTTACGGTATAATTATAGTCCACTATGAACCAGAGAGTCTATGGCTTTGCCCTATTAGCAATTATGCTATTGGGTGGGTGCCTGAACGCCCAAACAATTTGGACTGGCATGAATTCGTCAGAATGGAACCAAGCTACCAATTGGTCCAACGGCTTGCCCGGCCCATTCAACGAACCGACCATACCAGCCACGCCTCAAGGCACGCACTTCCCGGTGGTGTCCATCTACACCTATTTCAATTTCAATGTGCAGAATTACGGAAGCCTCACCGTCAACGGCGATGGCGGTGTTTCTTTGTTTGGTATTTTGATAAACCACAGCGGCGGCACGCTTGTATTGTCCGGAAATGCCACCAACCTGCTCGTTGAGGCGAGTGGCACCTTGGAAAACCACGGCAATATCGTTAACAACGGTACTTTCAAGAACGAAGGGAATTTCACCAATGCCAACAGTGGCAGCTTCAACAACAACCATGTGTTTTCCCATTCTGTCGGCAGCTTTTTGAACAGCGGACAGTTCAGCAATTTCGGCGAATTCTACACCGAGGCGAGTTATCAAAACACAGGCACCTTCAACAACCACGGGCTGTTCAACAATAACGAAAACGCTTCCAACGCTGGCTCTTTCCATTCGGCAGCCGCTTCTACGCTCCGCAACGATTTCAATCTGACCAATTTGGCTGGAGGAAACATGAATATTTCGGGGGTGTTTTTGAACAATAAATCCTTTGAAAATCAAGGAGTTTTCACGGGAAACGCTGGGTCGAAATTCACCAACAGCAAATTGGTTCGGAATTCAAGTACGGCCAATTGGAGCAACCAAGGCGAGTTGGCAAATGTGCTTTGTGCCATTTTTGAAAACAAAGGAAGCCTAGGTAACACAAGCCTCTTTGAAAACGAAGGCTTTATTTATGCCGACTTGCCGATTACTGGCAATCCACCTTCAAATTCGGGGAGTGGGGTCGTGATTTCGCCTAGCAACACAAGTTCGCTTTGCCACAATGTCAGCATTAGCCTTGCGGCCAATAATGTTGCCACCGTTCAGGGCCTTGAACTTGCCAACAATCAACTGGATTTTTGCTCCAGTTGGACCATCTTGGTCAATGGATTCCCCAATTTCTCCTACACGGGCTGCGCAAGCGTTGGGCCGCACCCAGTTACCGTGAGCTTCATTGACCCCTATGGCCGTACCACCAATTGCCAAGCCATCGTTACCGTCGTGGATGACCTGGCCCCCATCATTGTCTGCCCGCCCACTGTCACCATCAACCTAAGCGCAGGTCAATGCACTGCCCCCGCCAATTTAGCAGTGCCAACGGTTTTGGTGGAAAACTGTACCGTGGCAAGTATCGCCAATAATGCGCTGCCAGCACTCCCAATCGGGCAGACGGCGGTAACTTGGACGGTGACCGACCAAAATGGGAATGCGGGGTATTGCATACAAAACGTATTGGTAGTGGACCAAATGCCGCCAAATATTACTTGTCCACCTACCAAGACCATGAACAATGACCCCGGTTTTTGCGGTGTTTCAAAACTTTCGCCGGCCATTGCGGGCGACCCAGCCTTTGCTTTCGACAATTGTGGCACCCCAATCGTGACCAATAACGCCCCAACGATTATTCCCGTTGGAACGAATACCATTACTTGGATAGCGACCGATGCCTCTGGCAATACAAGTACCTGCCCGCAAACCATCAAAGTGAATGACAACCAGCCACCGCAGATTGTTGTTTGCCCACCAGATATTAGTGTGGAGGTGCAAGGCGCTGGTTGTCAAGCTATTGCAACATGGGGCGCAGCCCTCGTAACCGATAATTGCAGCGTACCAACGCAGGTCTTTTCCACTTCGTCGGGCAGTGTCTTTGATTTAGGGACAAGCTCGGTTACGCTGCTGGTGTCCGATGCCGCTTTGAATACCGCAACCTGCGAATTCAAGGTAACGGTGAAAGACACACAGGCACCTACTTGGAGCAATTGCCCGAGCAACAGTACTGTCACCTTGCTGAATTGCGGCGACATTGCCATCGGCAACTGGATTCCCCCAACCGCCAATGACCCTTGTCTGGCAAGTGTGGTTTCAAATATTCAGCCGGGGGACGTGCTTTCCATCGGACAAAACAATGTGGTCTATACGGCCAAGGATTGGAGCGGAAACAGCTCAACTTGCAGTTTCAAAATTACCGTGAATGCCATCCTTGCTTTGGATTGCCCCGCCGATATAGTGGTGAGCATCCCAGCTAATGAAACGGCTTCATTTGTGGATTGGAACCCACCGCCCGGAGCCACAAATTGCACGGTTTGCGCCAGCGTGGATGTGCCGGGTTTCCAGTTTTTAGGCGAAAAATCGGGGCATCGCTATTACATCTACCTAGGTGGCGAACTTAGCTGGCCAGCAGCGAATGATATTGCTGTGCAACATGGTGGATACCTCGCAGCAATTGAAGATTCAAATGAGAATGACCTGCTTCGCAAAGCGTTTGGCGCTACCTTCCAGACCGCCTGGATTGGCTACAACGACCTTGATTTGGAAGGTGTTTTCAAATGGACAAACGGTGAGCCAAGCACTTTCAGCAATTGGCTGGGGGGCTTGGTTACCATTGACGATTCAAGGGATTTCGCCTTGCTGCGCAACGATGGAACCTGGCTGAATGCTGGCACTCCGGAATTGCACACCTTTATTATGGAAATTCCATGCTATCAGTTGGACATTACATCGAGCAACCCTACGGCCTTGTCTAGCAGGTTGTTCCCCTTGGGGAATACCACTATTGAATACGAAGTGCTTGATAATTGTGGAAATATCTGTAGTTGTGGGTTTCAAGTGCAAGTTGTTCAAAATCAACCAGTTGCATCCTGTGCTTCAAAAGGAGATTCAGGGTTTGGCTGGATTCAGAAAGTTCAGGCCGAGGGTTTCGTCAATGATTCCGGGGATGATGGCGGCAGGGGCAATTTCATGGGAATGGATTTCAAATTGCCCGACCCAGGCTGCATCCTAAAGCTAAGCCCCGGTGGCCAGGCCATCAATAATTATCTGTACTGGCGGGTTTGGGCCGATTTCAACAAAGACGGTGATTTTTTTGATGACAACGAAATCCTAGGCTCCGTGGAAGGGGTAGGGGAGCAGCAACTTTGCTATGACGTAGTGCCCAGCTTACCAACCAGCCCAATACCGATGCGAATAAGCATGTCACATTGGGACTTCGCTGCGGCTTGTGGCAATTTTATGGCTGGTGAAACAGAAGACTACTTGGTCAGTTTTGTGGATTCCAGCAGCTTCAACCTTGGTAACTGCGATTGGAGCTTTGGCCTGTTTCAAGCAGAGGTCGAGGCTTTGAAAATCCAATTGCAATGGCTTGGCAGCAATATTTGTGAGGTGGACTATTTTGGCATAGAACGCTCAGAAGACGGTGTGCTTTACGAGGAGTTGGGAAAAGTAACGCCTTATGCCAATGGGCCTCAACAAGCATTGTACGAGTTTGAGGACAATACCCCTTTGTACGGCCATAGTTTCTATAGGATAAGGGTGGTCATGGAGGATAGTTCCGAGGTGGTTTCCAGCTTGGTGGAAGCGGATTTCAATGCGGATGTGCCACCCGTTTTCATTTATCCAAACCCTGCAGCGGACGAGGCTATCCTGCATATTTTCCCATTTAATGGCTTGCCAGCAAGGCTTTTCATTGCAGATGCGAAGGGCCAACTCGTGTACGACAGGCATTACCCGGAACTTGGGAATTCACCCTTAAAATTGGATTTAACTGGCTTCGCCCAAGGTGTTTATTTGGTTTATCTGAAGGCGGATACCAAACGGGAAGTCGTGCGAAGAATGGTGGTGCTGAGACCTTGAGAACCCGTTTCAACCGTGTTTCAGCTTTTCTTTTTCTTCTTTTTCTGTTTGCCAAAAACGTCTTGTTCATGGCGGCTATCGAGCACAGGCTCTGGCCTTGGCGCTTCGTCCATGACTTGAGTCCAATACTTTTCTACCCATTCCCAACGGCCATTTTTCAATTGATAACCTTCATAGGTGCCGTCGGGAACCATCGTTGGGCCTTGGCCATAGCTGCCAGCCCTCGTGATTAAGTGGTCGAAGAGAATCAGGCCGTAAGACTCATCGTAGTTCATTTTGAAGCTGGCTTCTGCAGAATACTCAAACAACAGTCGGTTGCGAACGGCAAGTTCATTGCCCAAGGAGTCTAACTGCACAAAAACGGGAGCGCCAAAAACTGGCTTGCCATTCTGAAAACTCAGCACGTCCACCAATTTCCTTTTGTCATCAAAACTGAAGCCATCGTAGCCAAAAAGCAGGTACTTCCTGCCTGTTGGGGTGTCGAATTGTTTGGTATTATAATACAGTGCACCGTACCAAGTTTCTGGCTTCAGCACATCTTGCTCCTCCGATTGGACATCCACCGAGCGGTCAATCAGCGGAAAAAGCTGGAGGTCGGGCGTGTTCATTTGAATGGCCCCATAATAACGGTAGTCGTCCACGTCAACATAGAGCTGCCAAGTGAAAATGCGGAAAGTGCTGTCGGCAGGGTATTGGATGGAGACGGATTTGACCTGGTCAAAAGGGTAATTGAACGAATTGGGCACTTTTAATGCCTGTTTCAAGGTGGTTATCAGTTTTTTACAACTTGCAAAGCGCTCTTCCGGCAGCGAATCATTGATGACCAAAAAGCCGCAAAGCCCCAAGGTGTCTTCGAATTCTTTCAGTTTGGCAAAGCTGGCGTCATCTATTTTGCCCGATTTTTGGGCAAAAGCATGAAATGAAAATATTGCGAAGCAAAAAACCAAGATTGACTTATTCATGTACACAGGTTTGTTCCAATGGATGGAGGTTTAGACCGAATTTCATAAACGCAGCAAACGCAGCTTTAGTCTTACACCCGCCAGTTTTGAAATTTCCAGCGAATTTTCGCAACCAAATTACCCATTCGCCATTAAATGGATATATTTGCGCCCCTTAAACCAAAGATAGTTCAAAGCATAAAAAATGGAAGGAAGCGGCAGTCGAACGGCCTATTTTTTCCATTTTCCTCTAGCCTTATAAATTTATGAAACTGCTTGTTTGCATCAGCAAAACACCGGATACAACTTCAAAAATTTCGTTCACCCCCGATGGCTCCAAGTTCAACGATGCGGGCATCGCCTTCATCATGAACCCTTACGACGAATGGTATGCTTTGGTGCGTGCCTGCGAATTGGTGGAAAAAAATGTTGGAACGGTCACCCTCATCAACGTGGGCGGTGCCGACAACGACCAAATCATCCGCAAGGGCCTCGCTATCGGTGCCACCGATGCTGTTCGGGTGGATGCTGAACCGAAAAGCGCCCTTTTCATTGCAAAGCAAATTGCGGAGCACGCCAAGTCGCAAAACTATGACCTCATTTTCTGCGGCAAAGAGAGCATTGATTACAACGGCTCAGAAGTAGGCGCAATGGTCGCCGAATTCCTCGACCTGCCGTTCGTCTCCTATGCCAGCAAACTGGAGGTAAATGGTGGCACTTCCACCGTTGAAAGGGATATTGAAGGCGGGGTGGAGACCCTTGAAGTGAGTGGCCCGTTTGTGGTCAGTGCCGCCAAAGGCTTGGCCGAGCAGCGCATTCCAAACATGATGGGTATTATGAAGGCCAAAAGCAAGCCTTTCACGGTTGTTGCACCGGTCGCTTTCCCTGATTTGGCAGTGCCAGTTTCCTATACCTTACCGAAGGAAAAAACGGGCGTCAAACTCGTCAGCCCAGATAATATGGAGGAGTTGGTAAGGCTGCTCCACGAAGAAGCAAAAGTTATTTAATTGCTTGATTGTTAAATTGTTATAATTGTTGCTAGCAACAATCCAACAATCCAACAATCCAGCAATCCAACAATCTAACAATCCAGCAATTCAACAATAAAATGGTATTAGTTTTCGCAGAGGCCATCAAAGGCCAATTCAAAAAAGCGGCATTCGAGGCCGTAACTTATGGTGCGCAAACAGCGCAATTGCTTGGTAGCCAATGCGTTGCATTGACCTTGGGCGATGTCCAAAACGCTGGGCAATTGGGCGTGTATGGTGCTAATAAAGTGTTGAACATCAATGGAGCTGCCTTCGAAAATTTCGATAGCCAGGTTTTTGCCTCGGCCATTGCGCAAGCAACCGAGAAACTAGGTGCAACGGTTGTCGTGCTTTCACATACCTCCACAGGCAAATCCCTACTTGGCCGCCTCGCCGCTCGTTTGAATGCGGGTTCGGTTGCTGGCGCAAAATCGCTGCCAGACGTATCCGGTGGCGGCTTCAAGGTGACGAAAGGCGTTTACTCCGGCAAGGCCATCGCTACCTATGAAATCAGTTCGCCCATTAAGCTCATTTCATTGGCTGGCAACGAGATTCCACTGAAAGCAACGGGCAACGAAGTGGCCGTGGAAACTTTGGAGGTTTCAGCCCCAGCGAGCAAAGTCAAAGTATTGAGCGTAAAACGCCAAGAGGGCATCGTTCCATTGCCGGAAGCAACGACGGTCGTCTCGGCAGGCCGTGGCATGAAAGGCCCCGAAAATTGGGGCATTGTGGAAGATTTGGCGAAAGTCATGGGGGCAACCACTGCTTGCAGCCGCCCAGTGGCAGATGCGGATTGGAGGCCGCACCATGAGCACGTTGGTCAAACTGGCGTTGCCATTCGACCAAACCTTTACATTGCCATTGGCATATCTGGTGCCATCCAGCATTTGGCAGGCGTGAACCAGTCCAAAGTGATAGTGGTCATCAACAAAGATCCAGAAGCACCTTTCTTCAAAGCGGCTGATTATGGTGTGGTCGGCGACCTGTTCGAGGTGGTGCCGAAGCTCACGGCGGCAATGGAAAAATTCAAGGCTGCTTGATATTAATATTTGAAAAAAGAAGCCCCGACTGCTATCAGTAATCGGGGCTTCTTTTTTTTAATTGATTGAAAATCAATGAGTTGTCAATCGGTTCAATTCTGAAATCCAATATCGTTTTCAGAATTCTGGAATCAACTGCCACCGATTTTTAGGATACTATGACTCTCAAAAAACAACCCCCCATCACTCCGCAGAGGTGGGGGGCTACTATATCATAGGATTATAAATGTTTAAGACATTTGCGCTTTTTGCAAATATGAGGCCAGTTATAAGTCGGCTGATTGACAAATGGCAGTTGGCCTTTCAGATTAAGATGGATTGAGCCTGTATAAGCAAACCCAAAACCCTCAAACTATCCGAACTCCTCGAACAAATTCCTACCTTGCCCTTGCAAAATACAATAGCATGATGGCCAATCTTTTTCAACGAAAAAATCTTCTTTGGCTAGTAGTTGCCGCTTCGGTAGGCATAATATTTTATTTGCTCAGCAATAAAAATACCTCATCGGTTGACTACAATGCCGATGTCAAGCCAATTCTCAATAAGCATTGCCTTTCTTGCCACGGTGGGGTGCGCCGAAAAGCGGGGTTCAGCCTGCTCACCCGTGATGATGCCTTGGCAGTCACAGAATCTGGCAAGCCCGCCATCGTGCCCGGCCACCCCGAAACTAGCGAATTTATCCGCCGCTTATCGCTTTCTGACCCAGAGGAACGGATGCCTTACAATGAACCGCCACTGAGCAAAGCGGAAATTGCGATTTTGACCCAATGGATAGCGGACGGTGCAAAATGGGAAACGCATTGGGCCTATCGTCCTATAGAAGAACCACCCTTGCCGGGCAGTGGCCGTTTGCTTTCTGCCTTCGGTAAAAAAGGGTGGGGGAGCAACGAAGTGGACGCTTTTGTCTTGGAAAAAATGGAGGAAAAAGGACTTTCTCCATCTCCTGAAGCCGATAAGTCCACCTTGCTGAGGCGGCTTAGCCTCGACCTGATAGGCCTGTCAGCCCCAGCATCCTTGGCACAAAAGTTCTTGAAAGACGACTCGCCAAAGGCTTATGAAAACCTAGTGGACAGCCTGCTTGCTTTGCCGCAATATGGTGAACGTTGGACGGCCCTTTGGCTCGACCTTGCCCGTTACGCCGACACCAAGGGCTACGAACGGGACGACCGTCGCCAAATTTGGCGCTATCGGGATTGGCTGATTCGGGCTTTCAATGCCGATATGCCTTATGACCAGTTTTTGACCGAACAACTGGCGGGGGACTTAAAAGTTGGCAGTTGGCAGTTGGCAGTTGGCAGGCAGGGGGAAGCCAGTTTCTACCCTCAAAATGGGCTTCCAAGCGACGATGCTTTCATTGCAACGGCTTTTCATCGAAACACCATGACCAACGACGAGGGTGGTACGGACAACGAAGAATTCCGAACGGCTGCGGTTCTTGACCGGGTGAACACAACTTGGGAGGCGCTCATGGGCACTTCCTTCGCCTGTGTGCAATGCCACGACCACCCTTACGACCCCATCCGGCACGATGAATATTATCAATTCATGGCTTTTTTCAACAACAGCCGGGACGCAGATACAGAGGAAGAATATCCCAAGCTGCGCCATTTTGTAACCGAAGACAGCTTAAAACTGCTCGATTTGACGCAACGGGTCAAACAACAGATTTCGCCCGAAAAAGCCCAGCAGGTATATCTATTCCTCAAAACTTGGCAGCCAGTTTACTACTCCCTCGAAACGGACAGCCTGAAAAATGCCGCATTGTACGATACCAAATGGCTCGGTTTGCGGCAACATGGCCAGGCCCGTTTGCCAAAGGTGAACTTGGATGGCAAGGGCCGCCTTTGGTTCCGTTTCCAAGGCTGGGAGCCGGGTGGCCGATGGACGGTTCGGTTGGACAATCCTAAAGGTGAGGTCTTGTTCTCCACCATTTTGCCAAAGACAAAAGACAATGGTTTTGAAATCCATAAAGTGGATTTTTCGGTAAAATCAGGAACGCACGACCTTTGGTTTTACTATGAAAACCCCAATTTGAAGCCCCAAATGGCGGGCAATCAGTTCGATTGGTTCCATTTTGCGGAGCCGGGCTTCGGCGATGAGCCGAGCGTTAAAGCTGATTTTGAACATTTGCTGAAAGCAAGCACCGAAACAACGCCCGTCATGGTCGAGAATATACCTCAAATGAAACGAGCTACACAGGTTTTTGAGCGGGGCAACTGGCTGGTGAAAGGCAAAACAGTGGATGCAGGCACACCAAAAGCACTGCCACCCATGCCAAAGGGCGCCCCTGCTAACCGTCTTGGCCTTGCCCAATGGATGACCTCACCGGAGCACCCGCTCACCGGCCGCACGATGGTGAACCGGCTTTGGGAACAGCTTTTTGGCTATGGCCTGGCCGAGACGCTGGAAGACCTCGGCTCGCAGGGCATACCGCCCACCCATCCCGAATTATTGGATTGGCTGTCGTACCAGTTCATGCACACCGACCAATGGAGCATGAAAAAACTCTTGAAAACGATGGTTATGTCGGCTACCTACCGCCAAAGCTCGAATGTAAGCCCAACTGTTTTAGAGGCCGACCCCTACAACCATTATTTTGCTCGTGGCCCACGTGTGCGGCTCAGTGCTGAACAGGTGCGTGACCAGGCCATGAGCATTGCCGGGGTGCTCAACAAAAAAATGTACGGCCCAAGCGTGATGCCGCACCAGCCAGCCGGGGTCTGGAAAAGCCCTTGGAACGGCGATGATTGGAAACTGGCCGAGGGCGATGAGCGCTACCGCCGTGCGATATATACTTTTTTAAAACGGACTGGCCCATATCCGGCCATGCTCACATTCGATGGTACGGCAAGGGAGGTCTGCACCGCCCGCCGGGTACGCACGAACACACCGCTGCAAGCCCTCGTGACCCTCAACGACGAAGCCTATATCGTGGCGGCTCGGTTTTTCGCCAACCGCATTTTCGAAAAGGAGAAAAAATCGGTGACGAAACAAGTGGCCTTGGCCTATCAATTGGCCACTGGCCGAGCCGTGAGCGATGCCAAAGCCAAGGTTTTGGAGCATTTGTACAAGCAGTCGTTGGCCGATTTTGCGAAGCAAAAAGATAAAATGGAGAAAATATGCGGCGAGGAAACCATGCAGGTATCGCCCGAAATGGCGGCCTTGGTGGTGGTGGCCAATGCGGTGCTCAATTTGGACGAAGTATTGACCAAAAGCTGAGCAAATTGCGGGATTGTTATCTTAGCCGTGTCGGTTCAATTTTCAAATCCTACTTTTGCCGCACCAAAAATGAATGGTAATGCTGGAAAGGCAATTCAACAATCTAACAATCCAACAATTCATCTATGAAATTCTTCATTGACACAGCCAACCTCGACCATATCAAAGAAGCCAACGAACTCGGCATACTGGATGGCGTTACCACCAACCCCAGCCTGATGGCCAAGGAAGGCATTACGGGGCAAGCCAATATCGAGAAGCACTACCAGAAAATCTGCGACATCGTGGATGGGGATGTGAGCGCCGAAGTGATTGCCACCGATTTTGCGGGCATGGTAAAGGAGGGCACCCATTTGGCAAGTTTGGCTGAAAACATCGTGGTGAAAGTGCCCATGACCAAGGACGGCATCAAGGCCATCCGCCATTTTTATGAAAACGATATTGCCACCAACTGCACCTTGGTTTTCTCCTCGGCACAGGCCATTTTGGCAGCAAAAGCGGGCGCAACTTATGTTTCTCCGTTCATTGGCCGAATTGACGATTCCAACTGGGACGGCATCTCGCTCATCAAGGAAATGGCGAAAATCTATGCAATCCAAGGTTTTGAAACGGAGATTTTGGCGGCCAGCATCCGCAGTTCCATGCACATCGTGCAGGCAGCGAAAGCTGGGGCCGATGTGTGCACCTGCCCATTGAGCGCCATCATGGGCATGTTCAAGCACCCATTGACCGACCTCGGATTGGAGCAGTTTTTGGCCGATTATCGCAAGGGCAACAACTGAACCTTGAATTCAAATTGAACATGAAATATTTGCACAAGCCCTTGGCAATCATTGCTTTAGGGCTTTTTTTCTTCTTGCGCAGCAATGCTGTGTTTGCCCAAGCACTGCCCATCGCCATTGATGGTAGCTATGATGATTGGACGGCCTCTGCCATCACTTTCAATGATGCGGTGGGCGATGATACCGGGCTTGACCTCCTGCGCATGTCCGTTGCCAATGACGAGCAATACCTTTTTATCCGCATTGAAATGGATGAACAGGTGGGACTGACGGATAATAGCAGCATCAGCCTGTTTATAGACGGCGACAACAACAGTTCAACTGGCTTGTCGTCCAACGGCCTTGGGGCGGAATTGGAGCTGCGATTCGGCGATTTATCGGGCAGGTTTTACTACGGAAATTCCTCTGCTACCATTCAGTTGGGGGATGTTGGGTTTCACCACCTGCCCAATTTCACCAGCAATGTATTTGAAATGGCCATCGCAAGGGATGCCGAGCCGAACGGCTTCGCCAAATTGTTTTCGGGCAATAGCATCAAGCTGTATTTCAGGAACGGACCAACGGGCGACAAGATGCCCGACCAAGGCCAAACTTTCAGCTACCAATTTTCCGATGAGGCAGTACCTGCGTTTCAACCCATTGATTTACAGAAGATTAGCTCAAGTCATGTTCGCCTGCTGACTTGGAACACCTTGTTTGACGGCCTACTTGATATTGATAGAAAACCACATTTCAAGCAAGTGTTGAGTGCCCTGCAACCCGATATCATCACCTTCAACGAGTGCTGGGACATGACCGCCGCCCAAGCTGCGAGCTTTGTGAACGAGGCCCTGCCACTTGGCAATTTCCAAAGCTGGAAGGCCGTGAAATTGGTGGATGGAAACATCACGCTCAGCCGTTGGCCCATCTTGGAAAACTGGGAGTTTTTCCCCAGCCACCGCCTGCAAGCTTCCTTGATTGACCTGCCTAACGGGCAATACGCCAAGGATTTCCTAATTGTCAACGGCCATTTGCGCTGCTGCTCCGCAAACTCAGAGCGCCAATTGGAAGCCGATGCTTTCGCAAATTTTGTGATGGACCTAAAGTCGCCGGGCGGGGAAATTGATTTGCCCGAAGGAACCCCCTTCGTACTTTCTGGGGATATGAACCTCGTCGGCTCCCAACAGCAGTACACAACCCTGGTCACGGGCGACATTGTGAACAACGGTGCCTTCGGCAATGATGGCCCAATGGATTGGGATGGCTCCGACCTGCTCGATGTAGTAGCCCTGCAAGCTGACCAACGCATGGCCTATACTTGGTTTGAGGATGGAAGCGATTACCCGCCTTCAAGGCTGGATTTTCATTTTGCCTCCAATAGTGTTTTGGATGTGAAAAAAGCCTTTACACTGAACACCGCCATCATGTCGCCGCAGCGCTTGGATTTGTTTGGTTTGGAGGCTGAAAACACCATGCTGGCTGCCGACCATTTGCCGAAAGTTACCGATTTTGAACTGAAGTCCATGACGCCTTCCGTTGATTTGGCCACAATAAAACCGTCCCTGCAAATAGCGCCAAATCCTGCAAGCAATTTCACGAAGGTTCATTGGACAAATCCAAATGCGGGAGCCTTGATTTTTAAGCTAAAGTCCATAACTGGCCAAACTGTGAAGCATTGGACGGCTTTTCACCCAGAAGGAAGTGCTACACAATTGCTCGACTTCACTGGCTTGCCTCAAGGCAGTTACCTGTTGGAAATCAATGGTTTAAGCGGCTTGGTCGCCGCTGGAATTATGATGATTCAATATTGACGAATTAATGTTTACGGCAAACTGTAACCACCTTCAACAGTGCAGCAATTTGGTGGCATATGCCACTGGCTCCACCACCCCTTGTCCATCCATTTTTGAAGGCAAGAACTGCCACGGTGTTACCTGTTTCGTCCAGTCGAAATCGTTTTTTTCGAGGTATCTTCGACGGTAATCCACTGGGGTACAGGAGCGGTATTTCTTGAACAACCGATTGAAATTGGCGAGGTTGTTAAAGCCCGATTTCACGCAAATTTGAGCAACTGTATCGTCCGTGTCGAGTAATAATTTACAAGCGTTGCCCACCCGCAAGTCAACCAAGAATTGGGTGAAGCTGCGAAATGCGTATTTATGGAAAAAATGACTGAAAGCAGACTCGCTCATGTTCACCTTGGTGGCCACATCACCAATTTTCAGGTTGGGGTCGGTATAATGTTTTAGGATATAGGCATAAGCCAATTGAATGCGATTGCTCTCGGAGCGGAGCGCTTTCGGCGAAAACGCTTCACTTGCCAGCGGGGTCGCCTCTGTTGAATCGGAAAGAATGTCGAGTAATTGAAAGAACTCGATGATATTGGCAAATCCTTTCTCTTTTGTCAAACTCACCATTATCCGCATTGCTTCTTCAAAGGTTTTTCCATGAAACTTGATGCCCCGGCTGGCATCTTTCAGCAGCTGTCGGATTTTGAGAAAACGCTCTTTTTGTAATAGCTGCCCGCTGAACAAGTCCATCGAAAACTGGATGGTGATGACCCGATAAGGCTGGCCACTGTCCTGCAAAGCCCGGTCGCCATCCCATTTATGATAGAGGTAAGGGCCCAATAGTGCCAGGTCATAATCATTGTACCGCTCCGTTGAATCACCGACAATGCGGGTACCGGATATGCCAGCCACGAGGTTCAGTTCGTATTCCGGGTGATTGTGGATGGGGTAATCGAAGCCATTGCTGACCGAGTCGAGCACGACGAATATGTCCTGCTGCTTGAGGGGGGTGATTTCACGGAAGATGTTCATAAGTGCTTGATTTACCAGCTTGCGGTATAAAGTAAAAAGCTGTTCACGAAAGTACACCTCTTTTGCGTAATAATACCATAAAATACAAACCAAGCATCTCACATTTGCCAAGTCGAATAAAACCATTGCTTGTCATGCGTCTAAGTTTACTCACCTTCCTGTTATTTATCATTGCTTCACAAAATATTGATGCACAACGTTTTATCGTCAATGGAACGGTCGTTTCCGGAGAAGACAACCTACCGATGATTGGCGTCACTGTGCTCGAAAAAGGCACGAGTAACGGCACCGCCACAGAACTGGATGGTAGTTTCCAACTCGAAGTCTCCAATCCAGAAGCGATTATAGAATTCGGGTTCATTGGCTTTGAAAAGCAGGAGGTGCCCATACAGGGTAGGCCCATCCTAGCCATCGTGCTGAAGCAAGAGTCGAAACTGATGCGAGAGGTCGTCGTCACGGGCTACAAGCGGGAGGTGCGCAGCGATGTTGCCTCGTCCATCAGCTCCATCAAATCGAAGGAAATTGGGAAATTAGTCGTCGTAGGCATTGACCAAGCGCTACAAGGGCAGGCGGCGGGCGTGTCTGTTACGCAGGTCACTGGCTCGCCGGGCGATGATATTGCCGTTCGCATCCGAGGGGCAGGTACTTTGGGGAACAACAACCCGCTCTACGTCATTGACGGCGTGCCGACGACAGGGGGATTGAATATGTTTGCCATGAGCGACATCGAAAGCATCGAGGTGCTGAAGGACGCTGCTGCTGCTGCCATTTACGGCGCACGTGCTGCCAATGGCGTCGTTTTGATTACCACCAAAAAAGGCAAATCGGGCAAGCCCAGTTTCAATTTCGAAGCCTACACAGGTGTGCAAAACCCCGTCAATTTGCCCAAACTGCT
>JADLHE010000405.1 GCA_020848965.1 Saprospiraceae bacterium | reverse complement strand
AGCCAAGTTTTGAGAGGCTTGACCCTACTGCCAAGCCTCTCAAAATCATATCATTGACCGACGATGGTCATTTTTTTGCTGCCGAAATCGGTGCTTTTCTCAAAGTCCAAGGTCAGTTTACCACCCTCGAAATGAAGGGTATAGGTTTCGGAATGCGGGCTTTCGATATAGCGCAATTTCAACTGCATTGTTTTGTCGTCCAGCCAAGCATAGCTGCCCGCCACCTGTGATGGTGGAAGCCCTTCCATACTGCCCTTGATGCCACTGACGAGGTATGGCCCAAGCTTAGGCGTAGCGCCAAATTTCCAGCTTTTTTCTCCAAAGAAAAGTGGAAAAACGCCCTCATTGTTTTTCAAAATCATACGAAATTCCTTCTCCTGAAAAGTAAGGTAAACGCTTTGGATGCCTGTATCATTGATGGGAAATTCGTAGTGTTTCTTGGCAGGTAAAGCCTCCTTGGCAGGTTGCTTGGCTTCGCCTTTTGCCATCGGCAATGAAAGTTTGCTCATCCTGTTTTCCAAAACGGCATAACCGGGGCTTTCCGGCATGGCCTTTTTTTGAAAACCGGGCAGCAAATGCGTCCAAACCAAGTCCAACACGCCTTGCAGGTTGTCCGTTTCCTCGGTAATGGCAATCACCGCATCTTGCTCCGGCAGCACGAGCATGTACTGACCGTAGGCACCGTCGCCCCGGTAGCTGTTGTGGCGGCTGCGCCACATTTGGTAGCAATAGCCTTGGTCCCAGTCCGATTTGGCCCGGTCTTCGGGTTTCATATTTGGGTTTTGCAAAATCTTCAGGGTAGTGGCCTCTTCCACCCACTCGGCGGGCAGCACTTGCAGGCCGTTCCATTTGCCTTTTTGCAAGAAAAGTTGGGCGAATTTGGCCATGTCCTCCGTCTTGACCCGCAGCCCCCAGCCTCCTACCGAATAGCCTTGCAAATCCTCTTCCCAATCAGCGTCTTCGATTCCGAGCGGCTCAAAAAGCCGTGGTTTTAGGTAGTCAATTAAGGACTGCTTGGAAACTCGTTGCACAATGACGCCCGCCATGTAGGTGGCCAAGGAGTTGTACAAAAACTTAGTGCCGGGTTGGTCAACAATCGGCGTATTGAAGAAGCCTTGAATCCAATCATCCTTTGAAGCTGCGATGGAAAAACTTGGGTCGGGGGCTTGCCCAACGGTCATGGTGAGCAGGTCACGAATGGTCAGTGTAGCCAGGTTTGGGCTGAGGTTTTCGATTTGATAATCTGGGAAAAAGGAGACGACCTTGTCGGTAAGCGCCAGTTTACCTTCGCTCACGGCAAAGCCGACTGCCGTGGCGGTAAAGCTCTTGCTACAAGAATACAAAGTATGCCGAAGGTCGGGGCGGTAAGGCGACCACCATGACTCCGCCACCACCTTGCCGTGGCGCAAAATCATGAAGCTGTGGAACTCGTGCTTGCTTTTTTCGACGGCATTCAAAAAACTTTGAATCGCCTCGCTACTGACTCCTTCGGCTTCCGGTTTGCTTCGGGGAAGTGCAGCAGAGTTGGTTGGTTGGGCCAGAACAAGCTGTCCAAAGAGGAAACTCAGCAAGAAAATGGTAAAAAATGGTCTCAAAACTTTCATCTAAAAGGATATTTACGATTTGCGCCAAAAGCATTGACGCAACCCGGGTTTGAATTAACGCAATTCGTATTTAGCAAAGCAGCGCATATTGCCTTGCTCGTTTTCACCGCAAAACACTGCGATTTCCTTGCCAGCTCCGGGGTCTTTGAACCATAATTCGACCCAGCCATCTTTAGTTTGTGCGGCCACTTCCAATCGCTTGTTCTGGTTCAGCAAAATCCGGTAATATTTGGGCGTTTTTGCAAACTTGAACCGCACCACCCTTTCCCTGCCATCCAGTTCTACCGTTTGCGAAAAATCGAGGATTGGGTATTCGTTTTGCCCATAATGAATGAGCGGTTGGTCGGCGAATTCCTTTCTGGTATAAGGCTTTTCTAGCAATTGCCATTTTTCATCATCGGGGAAGTGGTTTTGGGAAAAAACGGTCGGCGGTGCATCAAAAAAACCGGGATTGTCGTCCCTTTTAAATTTACCATCATGCACATATCCTGCACCCCATGTTGCATCGAGCAAATGCCAGTTTCCATCCCATTTCACGGCATTCCAGGCGTGGCTATTGTTTCCTTTGTTGCGAAAAGCATTTCGAAAATTCCTGGCATCACCTACAATTAATTCACATTCCAAGCCCACCGCATCGCACATGGTCTTGTACATTCGACTGTAATCTTCACAAACGCCCTTCTTAGATTTGAATGCCTTTGCAGTAACTTCTGCTTTATATTCCCTTTTATTTGCTTCTACCTGCTCCTTCGTTTTTCCCGAAATCTTGGGATGAGCAGGTGGGTGCTCATATTTATCCACATCATATTTGATATTGGCTGCCACCCAAGTGAAGAGTGCCCTAGCCTTCTCCCGTTCATTGTCAAAAGGTTGCGTCAATTGCCGAGCAAGGTCGGACATGTCTTGGTATTTCTGCTTGAAATTGGTGGCAAAGGAGTCCACTTTTGAATAGTCCTGCTGCGCAAAAAAGATGGTTGAAAAGTACAGGCTAAGCGCCAAAATTGAAAGCGTCTTTTTCATAGTCAGTTGTTTTGGTTGTTTAAAAAATCGCCTAAAAATAAAAATTGGAAACCAGTCGCAACCAGTTTCCAATCTTGAATTTCCAAATTTCCAAATTCTAGGTCTTCCGCTCCTTTTTCCTTGCGGCTGGAAACAGCACATTGTTCAGGATGAGCCGATAACCGGGCGAACTAGGGTGCAGGTTCAAATCCGTATCGGGGTCTTGCACGTAGTGGCGGTAGTCTTCGGGGTCGTGGCCGCCATAAAATGTAAAGAACCCTTGCCCGTAGGGGCTGTGGATATAGCGGGCCTCTTTCATGGGTTTCGTCTCGCCCAGCACAAGGATATTCGACTTTAGGTATTGCTTTTGAAAAGCAGTGGACTGGCCCATGAAACCCTTCACCGTGCGAGTATGGCATTGGGTGAGCATGGTCGGAACGGGGTCCCATTTCGCCGAAAAATCGAACAAAGTGAAGTAGTCTTGGTCGGGTTCAATCTTGCGGCCATAGTGGCTGTCAATGGTTGAATGCTCGTATTCCATCGGGTTCATCACCAACTGAAAATCCTTGAAAGCGAAAGTTTTGCTGAAGTCCAATTTCGCATTCGGATTGGGGTCGGGGCCATCGCCATCGTAATATTTGTCGCAAATATCGGAGCCTTCCGCAGCCAAGGCGATGTCATAAGTATCTGTCGCTGAGCACATTGCGAACATAAAACCACCTCCGGCCACGTATTCTTTCATT
>JADLHE010000404.1 GCA_020848965.1 Saprospiraceae bacterium | reverse complement strand
GCTCAAGATGCGAGCATTGCCGTTTTTATTTCCTTCGCCAAAGCTTGGTGTTCGCCATTGAACTCAGTTGACCAAGCGAGTCCCATTTCCTTCAAATCAAAATGCTTGAGAATGGTGCCATGTGCAGCCAACTCGCCAGAACTGAGCCGAGGATGCCCCACCACGTAAATCGAATCGGCCAATTCTATCGCTAGCTCAATATCGTGGGTGCTGAACAGAACCGTATTCAGTTCGTGACTTCCATTGATGAGGTTGAAAGCCTTTTTCACACTTTCAATATTGCCCACGTCCAAGCCGCTGAATGGCTCATCCAGGATGATAAAATTGCCGGAACTTAGCAATTGCTCCAAGATGGCCGTGCGCTGCCGCTGGCCGCCGGAAAGCTCGTTGGGGTATTGGTTCCTGACGTTTTTCAAGCCCCATGCCTCTAAATGGACATTGATTTTATCCGTTTTTTCCTGCTCGCTCAAATTGCTTTTACGCATGGCAAAGTGCAGCGCCTGCGTGACGGTTTTATGCCGGAACAAAGTATATTTCTGGTCAACAAAGCCAACATCGCCCTCATGGACTGGTTTTAATGGGATATGGGCATTGTCCCCATTGAATTTGCCCATATCACAAATTTTGACCGTTCCGGTTGACGGTTGTTCTAAGCCCGATAGCGCCCTGAACAAAGTGGATTTGCCCCTACCGGACCTGCCCACGAAAGCCACTGTTTGGCCTTGCGTGGAACCCACTTTGACGGTGTCCAGCACCGTGAAACTGATGTCCTTGATGATGGTTTTGCCATCATAGCTGAGGCTCAGGTTCTCCACTTCCAGCACGGAGCCTCTTTGCTCATAAGATGATTTAGCCATTTTAATCTGTTTATCGGTTAAATTTTGGAGTATCTGAAAAGCAGTTTTCGCAGGTAGTTCAAGAAAAGGTCAATGCCCAAGCCGACCAAAAGGATGACGATTTGTAGCGCCAATATGCGACCATGATTCATGAAACGGTCGCTGTTTTTGATTAAAACACCGAGACCGCCTGCGGCCACAAGGATGGATTCAACGGTCACGAGCATCATCCAAGTAATGGCTAGGTTTTGCCGAAGCACCTCAATCACATAATCGAGGCGGCCTTTCACGACCACCTCCCAAAGCACCTCCCAGCGGCTGCAACCCAAGGAGCGGGCATGGTCAATTTCCTCTTGTGGGATGTCCCGGATGACGCCCAGCAGGGAAGTAATGAAATACAAGCTCATGAACACCACAAGCACCCATACCTGCATGGCACGAGCGTCGGTGACAATCATGGCCAAATAGCAAGTGATGCCCGTAAGCGGCAAATACCGCAATTGGCTCAGGAAATTGGCAACAGGCTTGATAAATGGGACAGGCGAAAGGTAGGCGATGACCAAAGAAACGCCAATTGAAATAAGCGTCGCTTGCAAGCACAAGCCCAGCGAACTCATGATATGCACGACCAAGCCTTCGTTGTATAGGCTTTTCATGCCTTCCAACACTTTTTGCGGAGCAGGTAGCAGGCTTTTTTCGCCAGAGGTGCCAATGAACCACCAAGCGAAGACAATAAGCAGCCAGAACCCGATAAGCATCAATCGGCTGTTGCCTTTAAGCTTCTCGAAGGGTTTGAACCAAGTCTTTAATTCCATTTTAAACAGGAAAAGAAGAAGGCGACACCACTGTTTTGAATGGCGTCACCTTCTTTGTTTGGAAAGCTTATTTCAACAAGGACACCATTACCCGGCGGTTTTTGGCCCTACCAGCCTCGGTGTTATTGTCAGCAACCGGGTCTTCTTGGCCCTTGCCATCCACTTTTTGGAAGCGGGTGCCGGGTATGCCTTTTTGCATCAAAAAGGTTTTGACGGCCTCCGCACGGGCACGGGAAAGGGAGATATTGTCCGTTGGGTTGCCCACGTTGTCGGTGAAGCCCACAATCTCCAGTTTGGAATCTTCTGCCTGAACCAGCAGGTTGTAAATCTGGGTCAAGACGTCCTCGGCCTCTGGTCGGATGGTCGCCCTGCCTGTGTTGAAATTGATTTGCCATTCGCCGGAGGCGAGCAAGGTCTTGGCTTTTTCGTTGTAATCAGGCTTATAGGCAGCGCCTTCGTCAATGCCTTTCACGCCTTTTACAAAGTTCACGTTGACCGCTTCCTCATAAGGCACTACCCGTTTTACGTTCTCCAAGAAACCGGCTGGGTTCAGTTTGTTGAGATAGCCAGAAACCTGGTCGTAAACGGATTTGTAGCGGTTGATATCATCCGAAAGGCCATAGTATTGCTGCGCATCGGCAAGGTTGAAAACCCGTGAGCCGCCCATATTGTAGCTGATGCCACCTTTTTCGCCTTTTTGGCCTTTGAACATATCGTACCAATAGTTGGCGTCTTCCATTTCATAGGTGGCAGCAACGGCTTCGGCAGCCTTGTGGCGCCAGCTATCGTACTGTTTCATCTGATTGGAGGCAACATAGCTTGCCTTCAAGATGCCAGACACGATTTCAGGGTTTTTCTCTGCCCATTCCTTCACGCCAATCAAGGTAACAGCCATTTGGTTGTTGAATTCCTTGGTGGAAACAATATCCGTGAAACCGGAAAGGGCATCGAAGACCATTTTGTCACCGGGCGTCCAAGTGGCGCAGCCATCAATCTTTTTGTTGATGGTCTTGCCAGTGGCTTTGCCGTTTTTCACCTCCTTCAAGGGAATCGTCCAGCCTTCTTTTTGCGATTTAATCAGCTCCTTTGCCGATTCGATATAATCGTCGTTGGCAGAAGGATAGAAGTTGACCGCTTCGGCGTCGTAGGTACTAGGGTCGGGGTTCACTTTGATACCGTTGGCAAAAGCATAGTTCACGGCAGTTACCCAGTCCCCATCGCCCATAACGGCAGAAACAAGGGCACCTTTCATGCTTTGCGGGTCGAGTTTCCACTTGGGTGGGCCAATCAGCTTGTCCTCGCCGTAGCTGAGGCCAAGGCAGCCCATCACTTGCAAATGGTATTTGCCTTCGCCGTATTTGTCGTTTAGCGCTTGCTGAGTGGAGCTGATGTAGAACGGGGCACCGTCACCCATTATCATCACGGCGAAAACGCCTTCCTTGGGGTGGGCCGCACCGCCATCGTATTGCTCCACGAACTTCATTTGAAGGTTTCGAAGCTCCGTGAGCCAGTCCTGCCGCACAATCTCTAGGTTAACCCCGTTTTGCTCCATTTGAGAGCCTTCCGTGGTTTTGGGGCCACCGTTTGCCACGATGATGCCCGACTGTGCATTCCATGCATAGCCGCCAATACGGGTCAATGGTTTGCTGGAAACACTGGAAGAAGCTTGTGTGGATGGCAGTCCGAGTTCTTCGGAGGTGGTGACGTTGTTCACATCCTCATCCGAAACGCTGATACCCTCCAATTGCTTGGATTCTCCGATTTTCAATCCGGGAGAGAACTTCACGATAAGATAGCCTACAATCCCCACGATTAGGAGGATAATTAGCATCTTTGAAAGACCTGTTAACTTCATGTTTTTCGATTTAATTTTTTTTGGAAAATGGAAAGAGTCGCCAATTTCTCAATTTCCGTGATTTTATTGGTAGAAATGTGAAATAGAGGGCCAAATTTGGTGGATAGCGCTCCTTGAACGAAGATTTTTATCGTCGAAATCCACCCATTACCTGTCCAAGCGGATTGCTTTGACCTACCAACGGCTTTATTTTGCGCTTTTTGACATTCAATACAAATGCCGAATCTGAAATCAGGATTTGTTAAGGAAAATGCAATAGTATTCACAAAAGATTAACATGGTGAAAATGCATGATGTTAATGAAATAATTGTCTGAAATCTTAGGAATGTTTGGTTTTTTATTTCAATTTTTAAAAAATAATCTTCTTTTGTGATGGAATTGAAATTCATTCACTCTACTGCAAAATAGCTAGACTAGTTGTACCCTTGACACTAACAATTGCGTGGCTATATATTTGCACCTGCCTTTGACCAACATCACATGTAATTAAGAAAATGACAGAACGCCTTAAACGGTTCTTATTATTTGCGGTCCTGTTTTCTCTGGGATTGAACGGACGTCTGTCTGCGATAAATGAGCTTTGGTCAGGCGCTTGGAGTGATTCTCAGCTGGCAGAGCTAGCGATGCCGCTTGAGGAAGAAGTTGAAACAGAATCCGAAACCCATTTATACCTATTCAATAATGTTGATTGTGAAAATGGGGGCGGCGGTGATGATGACATTGAACTCCATGATGGTTCTGAAAACGATTTAAGCCCTCCAGCCTTTGTTTTACAGCATGCAACCATTTCATCTTTCCACTTAGCGTGCAATGCTGGCAACCTCACAAAAGAACAGATAAAGGCTAATATCCTCAATTTGGCCTCCGCCTCAAAACCACTTCTTTTTTTACTCTACCACAATATCAAGTCCGATACGGCTCATTTAGTTTGACCAAGATGCCATAGGGGCAATTGGGCCATTTCTGTGCTTCAAGTGTATTTTGAAGTTGCTTCAATTCATTTGTATTGTAGCTATTTCCAAGCCATATCCTTGTTAGCCTATCGGCCTTTCTCCTACTTGGTCTATTTCCCATCCTAGGGCTAATCCATCTTTTTTCGATTTATTCAAATAAAGCAATCAACTGATTCGTACAGCGGAAACTGCGTCTGTATGCATCAAACAACCTATTTTGACATGAAAAAACATTCAGTCAATCAGAATACTGCTATCCCAGCCGATGGCATGGCCGGTTTGAAACAAAACTGGCAAGCGGATGCAACATCTGGTTTTATTGTGTTTCTCTTGGCGCTTCCATTGAGCCTTGGCATTGCAAAAGCATCTGATTTCCCTCCATTGATGGGGCTAGTATCTGCCATTGTCGGTGGCTTGATAGTGAGCTTTATCGCTGGCTCGCAATTGACCATCAAAGGCCCGGCAGCAGGCTTGATAGTAATAGTTGCAGGCGCAGTTGCTGACTTCGGAGGCGGCGAAACAGGCTGGCATTTGGCGCTTGGCGCTATGGTGGTAGCAGCGGCCATTCAAATACTTTTTGGCGTTTTGAAAATGGGCAAACTGGCCGATTTCTTCCCACTTTCTGCCATTCACGGTATGCTGGCTGCCATCGGCATCATCATCATTGCAAAGCAAATACCCGTGCTGCTGGACATTGACCCAGCCATGGCCAAGGGCAAGGGGCCGTTTGAACTAATTAAGGAAATACCCAGCTTTATCGCCCACCTCGACCCAAAAGCCACTGCCATTGGCTTGGTGAGCTTGGCGATTATGATGGGTTGGCCCTATATCAAGGGTGGCTTCTTGAAGAAAATACCTGCACCACTGATGGTTTTGCTCATCGCAATACCTGCCGAGCTAATCATGGATTTTCAGCATACAGAGCCTGCCTATGCATTGGTTCATATTGGCAACCTGATTGACAGCCTTCACCTCAATGTAGATTTTGGCGGCTTTGCACAGCCGGGCTTGTTCATCAAATACGTCATCATGTTTGCCTTGGTGGGAACCTTGGAGGCACTGCTTACCGTGAAGGCCATAGATTTGCTCGACCCTTACAAGCGCAAATCAAATTCCAACAAAGACCTGATTGCTTTGGGCCTTGGCAACTTGGTGTCTGCCGTGCTGGGTGGCTTGCCAATGATATCGGAGGTGGCCCGTTCTTCTGCGAACGTCAACAATGGCGGCAAAACCCGTTGGGCCAATTTCTTCCACGGCTTTTTCATGCTGGCTTTCGTGCTGTTGGCTTCCCGTTACATCGAGATGATTCCAAATGCAGCATTGGCCGCCATGTTGATTACCGTGGGCATCAAGCTGGCGCACCCGAAAGAGTTCATCCACATCTTCCAAATTGGTAAAGAACAACTTGCCATTTTCTTGGTGACTATTTTCTTCACCCTGCACGAAGATTTGTTGGTAGGTATCGCAGCGGGCATGCTGCTGAAGATTATCATCCACCTCGTGAATGGTGCACCATTTTCAGCGATATTCAAAGTACCTGCCACCGTTTCTTTTGATGATGACCACTATGTAGTGGAAGTTGAAAAAGCAGCCGTTTTCACAAATTGGCTCGGTTTGAAAGCCAAATTGGAAGCAATTCCGCAAGGCATGCATGTGGATATTGATTTGTCCAAAACCAAATTGGTGGACCACTCGGTGATGGAAAACCTGCACCATTTCGAGCATGACTATATAGCAACAGGTGGTACGGTTAAAATAAAGGGACTTCACGACCACATGCCCTTGTCTGGCCACAATTTGGCGGCTAGGAAAAAAGCCAAAAAGCAATTGACCTGATACTATGGTTGAATTTTTGAAAACTAAGCTTTGGACGCTTTATCACAAAAATTCACCCGGCCTTTTGCACAATTTTGGTGCTTGAGCCGCAATTTTGTAACAATGAAAAAAACAATTTTAGTAAGTACGTGCTTATTGGTTTTGGCGGCGATGGCAAACGCCCAAACCGCCAACCACCAATATGCAAACAATTTCAACGCCTGGTACATGTATTTTGGCGACCATAAATTCAGCGAAAAATGGGGCGTTCACTTGGAAGCTCAATTCCGTCGGAGCGGTGCCATTGCCGACCCACAGCAATTGCTGCTGCGGACTGGTTTGAACTACCATTTCAATCCAGCGGTGTTCGCCACAGTGGGCTATTGCTTCGTAAAGACTTCACCTTACGGCGATTTTCCCGTTAAGACTGATTTTCCAGAAAGCCGATTTTGGGAACAGCTCCAGATGAAGTCGCAGCATGGTCGTTTTGAATGGATAAACCGACTGAGATTGGAGCAACGCATGGTGAAGTCCCCAGTGGCAACAGCCGCTGACCCCAATAAATATGAGCCTGGCGATGCAGTGTATTCCAACCGTTTCCGGTTACTGAACAGGGTGTCCATTCCTTTTAAGGGAACCACCATTGTTGACAAGTCCTTTTACTTCACCGTGTATGACGAGGTCTTGTTTTCATTTGGTAAAAACGTGGCCGCCAATGCACTGGACCAAAACCGGGCTTATGCTGCCTTGGGCTATAAAATACCGAAGGTCGGCAAACTCGAAATTGGTTATTTGTACCAAACCATCAACAAAGGGGATGGCATTAAAAGGGAGCGCAATCAAACCTTACAGGTAGGATTAAGCTCCAATATTGATTTCTTTAAGAAGTAAAAAAATGGGTGGAATTTGATTTAAGATTTAAGATGGACGATTTCAGAAAATAGATTTTGTGGCTCGGAAATATTTGCAAATGCAAAGGTTTTGACAAACGATACAGCCTTTTAAATCTAAAACCTTATATCGTATATCTTACATCTTAAATCAAATAAAAATCAAAAATCCACCCTCGAAAAATCCACCAATTATGGGCAATAAAGCCTCCGTTTTCGATGAACACAAGGTGCTGCACGATATGGCGCATTACCTACCGTCGCAAACGCCACTAAAGGATTTTATCCACCACAACACACTCCATGCCTTCCAGAGCATGGAGTTTTATCCAGCCATTTTCAAAGCCTCCAAAATCTTCGGATACAATGTGACCTTCAACGTTCACGAGTACCGCTCGCTGCACAAAGTGGGCCGCATTCGGGACGAGATTTTGGACATGGTCATCAAGAAGCGCAAGGGAACTGCCGAGTTCAACAAATGGCGGGACAATTGCCTTGCCAAGCAATATACGCCCAGCTACGACCCCAGGGTGGGCAAGCTGAGGGCCAACTGGAAAAAGCACTACCATATTGACCTCGACAACTTGGTGCAGCCCTTGTTCTTCCGCATCCTTTGCAGTTATTTGGACCAAGGCATTGCCCTTTGGCATTTCCCCTACGAAGACCGGGGCTTGTTAAAAGCGGTGAGAGAAGTGGAAAAGAACAGTTTCGCCAGTTTTTTCCGGACGAAGCGGGTTCGCCAAATGCTCTTCGATGAGTCGTTGACAATCGAGAAACTGATGGAAAGGGTCGTAGGTGATGCCCGTTTCTTTGAGCAATACCTCTTTGACCAGCAATTCTCCCACCGGGGTTGGTCGGGCATTGTGGCTTCCATAGAATCGAACCCTCATTCTATTTTGTACCAAAAAAAGGTGCATTTGGAAGAGCTTATCCATTTGGAACTGCTCATGGAAATTGACAACCTCGATGCCGAACTTGGCACTGATTGGTTGCCGATGGCAAAAAAAGTGACAGGCTTAGAACCTGTTGATTTGTTCGCCGATGTGCCTGTTTCCGAGCTGCAAGAGGTGAAAATGATTTGGCAGGATGCCTTTGAGTGGAACTACTACGACGAGGTGATGGCTGGCGTCCGCTTGGCCAAAACGCTTGAGCCTGACGAAGAAGTGAACTTGCCAAGGCGACGCTTTCAGGGCGTGTTCTGCATTGACGAGCGGGAAGACTCCCTGCGCCGCCACGTTGAACTGGTGGAGCCAAACTGCGAAACCTTGGGTTGTCCCGGCTTTTTCGGTGTCGAGTTTTACTACCACCCGGCCAATGGGAAGTTCTACGAAAAACTCTGCCCTGCGCCTGTGACGCCCAAGTACCTGATTAAGGAAAAAGAGGCAAAAAGCCACCGTGAAAAGGAGATTTTCCATTCAAAAGACTCTCACCGCTTTTTCCGGGGCGTCATTTCAAACCTTTCCTTGGGCCTCTGGTCGGCCTTCAAATTGGGCATAGACCTGCTGCGCCCAAAAATGAGCCCTGCCATCAGTGATGCTTTTGCGCATATGAACATTGATGCGGAACTCATTATCGAGAACACCGACCCGAATCAAAAGGAGAACGGCTTGCAGATTGGTTTCACGGTAGAAGAAATGGCCAATAGGGTAGAGGGGCTGCTGCGGGGCATTGGCTTGGTGAAAGACTTTGCACCGTTGGTTTATATCGTAGCACACGGCTCCAGCAGTGCCAATAACCCGCACCACGGCGCCCACGACTGCGGCGCTTGCAGTGGGCGGCCCGGCTCGGTAAACGCCAGGGTTTTCGCTTTCATGGCCAACCACCCGAAAGTGCGTGAAATGCTTGCGGCCCGTGGTCTTGATATACCTTACGATACCATTTTCGTGGGTGCGCTGCACGATACAGCAGCAGATGAAATGGCTTTTTACGACGATAAGAACCTCTATCCCGAACTTGCTGCCGAGCATATCCAGAACAAGGAGATTTTCGAAAATGCCCTTAACCTGAATGCCAAGGAGCGCAGCCGCCGATTTGCTTCGATTGATACCAATCAAGACATCCATAAAGTGCGGGAGGCCATCCGTCGGCGCTCGGTTTCGTATTTTGAGCCAAGGCCTGAGTTGGGCCACGGCACGAATGCCCTTTGCTTCATTGGGCACCGTAGCCTGACCAGGCGACTCTTCCTCGACCGTCGGGCCTTCATGAACTCCTACGACTATCGTACCGACCCAGATGGCAAGCTCTTGCTGGGCGTTATTCGTCCGATTCCGCCCGTTTGTGGGGGTATCAACCTGGAATACTATTTCTCCCGGATTGACAACCAAAAACTCGGCGCTGGCACGAAGCTGCCGCACAACGTCATGGGACTCATTGGCGTAGCCAACAGCAGCGATGGCGACTTGCGCCCCGGGCTTCCGCTCCAGATGATTGAACCGCACGACCCCGTTCGTCTGCTGGTTTTGGTGGAGCATAAGCCGGAGGTGGTACTGAACACCATTCAGTCTGAGGCTTCCTTGTACGAATGGTTCGAAAAGGGTTGGGTGCATTTGGTGGCCATTAATCCTTATGACAATACTTTCCATTATTTTGAAAATGGACGGTTCACACAATATACACCGCTAAATGCACAGGTGCCTACTTCGGACGACATCAATGATTTGATTGAGAAAGCACCGGAGATGAAAACCAACTACATCGTGCATGCCACGAAGGAGAACTTGCCCGTGCATATTATTAAATAGTGATGAGTAATAAGTTTTGAGTTTTGAATTATGAGTTTTGAGTTGGAGATACAGCATTTACATTCATTGGTTTGTTTATCTCAAACGCTTAATTCAATTCTAAAAACTCATTAAAATTTATAGGATTAGCAGCAACTCCCGACTCAAAACTTAAAACTCATAACTCATAACTCAGAATTAAAACTCATGTCTCAATTTCTTTCATATTTTATACTGGTGCCGCTGCTCGGCCTTTTGGTGAGCGCAAGCGCAAATAAACGAGCTGAGGGCCTGATTGCCTGGACGGCGATGCTCACGGCGGGCCTCAACTTAGTGGGTATTTTGACGCTTGGTATTTATTGGGTGCTTGGCGGCTTCAAGGATTACCATTTCAGTGGTCCTGTGCTTTATAGTTCCAGTGATACCACTTTTGCGATTGACCTGTTTTTCGATGGAACAACGGCGGTTTTCACTTTCGTTGGCTCCTTGATTACCTTATTCGATTGCATTTTCAGCCGTTATTATATCCACCGGGAAAAGGGCTTTAAACGGTATTTCAACAATATCCAATTGTTCTATTTGGGAATCATGGTGATTCTGTTTGCGGGCAATTTGGAGGCACTTTTCGTAGGCTGGGAAATCATCGGCATTACTTCCTTCTTCCTCATCGCCTTCTACCGTGAACGCTACTTGCCCGTAAAGAACGCCTTGAAAGTGGTCTCTTTCTACCGGGTGGCGGATGTGTTCCTGCTCTTGGGCATCTGGGTTTGCCACCATTATTTCCACCACAGCATCCACTTCACCGACTGGCAGTTGGCAAGGGAGCAAGGCACGACCATCATTACCGAACAACCCTATATCTTCCTCATCCCCTTGATTTTCTTGGGCGTGGCCTTGGTGAAATCAGCGCAATGGCCGTTCTCCTCTTGGTTGCCAAGGGCAATGGAAGGGCCGACTTCTTCCAGCGCCATTTTCTATGGTTCCCTCTCCGTGCATATCGGGGTGTTCCTACTCATGCGCACCTATCCGCTCTGGGACGAAAACTGGGCCTTCAAAGCCTTGGTCATCGCATCGGGCGTGCTGACGAGCACCATCGCCACTTTTACGGCTAGGGTTCAGTCCTCCGTGAAGACGCAAATCGGTTATTCTTCCATTGCGCAAATCGGCCTGATGTTCATCGAAGTAGCACTGGGCTGGCAAAAGCTGGCGCTCCTGCACTTTGCCAGCAACGCCTTCCTGCGCACCTACCAGCTATTGGTGTCGCCCTCGGTGCTCAGCTACCTCATCCACGACCAGTTCTTCAATTTCATACCACCACAGCACAATTTCGCCAATACTTTTTGGGGCAAACTGCGGATGAGCGTCTATGTGATGAGCATCAAGGAGTGGCGCATGGATTCCGGCATGTACCAATGGTTCTGGAAGCCCTTAAAATGGTTCGGAAACAAAGCTTCCGTAATTGGCCTCAAAGGTGCCTTGTTCATTTTCGTGCCGCTGTATTTGTTAGGCTTGTATTTTGTCTATCACAAAGGCTCCTTGCCAGAAGCTGCCACCAGTTATTTGCCAGAAATAATGGCGGTCGCTGGCCTTTTGTTGGTGCTGGTAGCCTTCGTGGAGCGCACCGATGCCCGCAGGGCTTGGGCATTGATAGTGATGAACCAATTGTTTGTTTCGCTGGCGGTCGCCTTCAATGAGCAATTCGATTTCGGGCAAGTCCACCTTTTCTTGAGCGGTATCGTCATCAGTGCCGTGGTTGGCTTCTTGGTTTTGAACTACCTCGTGAAACAAGGCGAGTCCATTGACCTCGACAAATTCCACGGGCACTCTTACGAACATGCCAAACTCTCCGTCGTCTTCATCCTGATGTGCCTCGCACTGGCTGGCTTCCCCATCACCCCGACCTTTATCGGGGAAGACCTGCTGCTGTCGCATATCCACGAAGACCAAATCGTACTCACCGTCACCACAGGGCTGGGCTTCATCGTTGGGGGCCTCGCCATCTTCAGGATATATGGCCGAATCTTCCTCGGCCCACACGAAAAAGGCTACCACGAAGTAGCCTACCGATCTTCTTAAAGCATGTGATTGGATGTGGCTGGCTGCGTGCTGGCCGCATCTTTTTTTTGCCATTGCGCAGCACACGCAGGAAGCATGGACGGATTGCTCCGCAATGACAAGGGGGACGCACACACGAAGCGTGGACAGTACCGCCAAAGCGAAAGACAAAAAAACGGCGACGGCATCAACCCACCGACCACCGTCAACCGACCACCGTCAACCGACCACCGTCAACCGTCAACCGACCACCGTCAACCGACCACCGTCAACCGACCACCGTCAACCGTCAACCGTCAACCGTTTAAATAATTCCTCTTTGTATGATAATCGAGCAGGTAACCCCGTTTGGATGGCTCATTTAAAAACGAACGACCTATTAGGCTTTCCACCAGTGCTTGTTTTACCAAAAATGGCTGCAGCAATTTTTCAATACGGCTTTCGGTCACGCCAATGCGCATGGCAAACTCCGCAAAATCCTTTTTGGAGGGATGACCACTTTTTTGGTAATCCTCGCTTTTGAAATCATCCGCAAACAGGCCCTTGTCCAAGGCAAAATCCGTGTCGTCCACATGCAGCTTTGTGTTCAACAAATCGTAGGCCGGACTGAGCAGGTAGTCGCCTTTGGTGGACTCCAGCAGGGAAAAATTCTTGAGATGGGCATCCCCATTGGAAAACAGGTAATTGAACACCACCACCGCAAAATACTTTTCTATCTCCACCCGCCATGCTGGGACGTATTGCTGTATCAACCGCCCAATTTCCTCATAACTGAATTCATATTTGAAATTGGCCCCGGCATTGTCCTTTGTTTTTCCGGCCAAGGTGGCAAAATCCTCTTTGCCCCATTTGCCAGCCTTATCGGCTGACAGGCCGCCATCCGCCTTCACATCAAAGCGCTTGGTGATATAGGCCGGGGAACCGTCCTGAAAGAAAATCAAGGCGTTTCCGGCTGTATTTATCCCATACACCTGTGCTGCAATTTGCATGGTCAGGTGCTCATTGGCAGGCACTTGGTCCACTTTCTTAACATCCCTTGGAATCGGCTTTAGGATATACGTGCCCAATTCGCCTGCTTTTGTGAGCCGCAGCACGTTTTTCTCCAGGATAAAACTCAGCTTTTCCTGCACCCCTGAAATGGAGATGCGTTTGCGGTTGTCCATGAACTGCTCCGACACCGTTTCGCTGAGCTGTGGCGGGTCGTAAGGCAATACATGCTGAACTTTTTTCCCATTGAACAAATGCCGCAAACAGCCCGGACTATAGGAGGAAAACCCCGCCGCCAGTGTACCCGGACAATGATGGATAGCTGTTAGGTTCATGCCTGCAATGGTTTTATGGTGACTGCACCGATGGTATCGAATTCGGCAGTAGCTGCCAGCAATCCGAAATTGTCCGCTTCATCTATCTTCAACAACCTGCATTGCAGCTTTCGGTTGACCCCTTCGCTCAGCATATTGAAAAAATAGGGAAACAAAAACCCGCTTTGGTATTCCTGTTGCGTTTTGGGTAGCGTCAGGCTCACGGCAGGTTTGGTAGGGTCGGCGAAATACGCATCCTCATACCGGAAGGTATAATGCCTACGGTCTTCCTCGCTGAGTTGCCCCGCCAATATTCCATTTCGATATACTGCCACTGTTCGCATTCTTTTAGTTTTTTCTCGTCCTTTGACAATTTTTGTGGTAGCGAAGGATTGGTAAGCCCGATAGGGATTACTAAGCCTGAGCGGGCGGGCTACCAGCCGGGCTTACCAATCCCTATCGGGCTTAGTAATCCCTTATGCCACAAACGATAAATAAACCACTCAAACTAGAATCCCTACACCCTGCCAATCAACACCCCCCAATTCATCATTCATCATTAGGGATGATAAGCGTATTTTTCGACGCAGATTTTTATGATTTTTTATGATTGATTATGCTTTGTTTTTGCGTAGCAAAAACCTGAAAAACATAAAAAATCATAATCATCTGCGTCTTTCTGTGTCAAAAAAAACTGTGTCAGGATTTTTTCTGAGCAACCCCAATTCATCATTCATCATTTATCATTCATCATTCCCTTTTTCACCCCCAATTTCAACTCCAAGCCCAGCACTTCTGCCAGTTTGCTCAGCACTTCCAGCGAGGGGTTGCCCTGCCCCCGTTCCAATTTGTACAAGGTATTGGTGCTCACCCCCGCCAATTCGGCCAAATGCGGCTGGGTGATACCCAACTCCTTCCTTCGGCCTTTGATGCTTTCGCCAAATTGCTTGACTAACATTATAATGTGATTTTTGCACCAAAGATAGGCTTGTCGTGCTTTAAATACAAGCAAAATCACAGTATCGTGTGATTTCACCTACCATTTACCATTCCCAAGCGGCATACCATAAAACAAAAACGGCGACGGCATCCATCCGATACCGCCGCCGTCCCTGTTTACCGTTCAAAAAAACTTGACGCCCCGACCCCCGACCACCGTCAACCGACCACCGACCACCGACCACCGACCACCGTCCCCCGTCCCCCGTCATACCCCCGCCGCAGGCTGCTCCGAAGCCTCCTCATTATTCGAAGCCGTTCCACCCGCCTCGCTGGACTGGCTGCTGCATGCTTGGGCTTGGCCCGGTTGCGTCGCTTGCAATTGCGTATTAAAGCGGCCCATTACGCCCACTTTAACGACCCGGCCGTCCAGCACGAAGCGCTC
>JADLHE010000403.1 GCA_020848965.1 Saprospiraceae bacterium | reverse complement strand
TAAAAAACTCAAAATCAGCAGCTTGTGCCACAAACTCACTGACTGAGCCTAATTGATTCGCCGTCAATCGCTGCCAATCTTTTGGTGGTTTTGCGCTTGCTTTCGCAATGGGTTGTTCCACCGTTTTGCGCAAGCAAGCAAAAAAGAAGCCCTCGCCCCTCACTTTATGTGGATAGCATTGGTAGCCCAGTTTTTCCTCCGAAATGCCCCAATTTGCTGGCAAGTCCAATTTTTCCTCCGCAAAGCCACCGTTTTCGAGGAGCCAGTTTACGTTCCGTTCGTTTTCCAAAGTATTGAAAGTGCAAGTGGAATAGAGCAAAACGCCCCCTTGCCGAACCAATCCTTTGGCCTCCGCCAAAATCCGCTGCTGCCGGGAGGCGCAGATTTCCACATTCGACTCCGACCAATGAGAAGAGGCATCATCGTCCTTGCGGAACAAACCCTCACCAGAACAGGGCGCATCCACCAGCACCACATCGAAAAAGCCTTCCAACTGCCCGAAATCCGCAGGGTCGTGGTTGCTGACGGCCATGTTCACGTGCCCCCATTTTTCAAGGTTCATTTTTAGCGGTGCAATGCGGCTTTGTATCACCTCATTGGCCAACAAAAACCCATCCTGCCCTATTGCTGAAAGCAAAAGCGTGGATTTGCCGCCCGGTGCTGCGCAAAGGTCGAGCACCCGCAATGGCTGTCCGATTCCCATCGTTTGTCGCAGCGCCTCGTAGAGCAGCATAGAAGAAGCCTCCTGCACATAATAAGCACCGCCCTGAAATCGGGGGTCGGTAGTAAAAACAAGGCGTTCAGGCAAGTAGCGCCCATCGGGATGCCAAGGGATTGGCTCGCTGCGCTCGAAATCTGAGGCTGGCTTGGATGGATTGAGCCGAAGGCTTACAGGTGGTATTTGTTCCAATGAGGCAAGAAACGCCGAGAAATCATTGCCAAGTTCGGCTTTCATGCGTTCGAGGAAGGGTGCAGGTAATGCCATTCAAAAAATCAGGATGAAAAATGAAAGGACAAAGGTAGGCGATGAAAGGAGTTTAACTTGATGAATGCGTTTTGGTCCTTCAATAAAATGGAAACGGAAATTTTGCGACGCAAAATTTCCGTTTCAAGGTTCTAAAATTGAATATGCTTATGCAGTGAACTTAGAATGATTGCACCCTTGATGACTTCATGTGCTTGTCAAAGCGGTAGCCGAGAGAAACCCCTCCGAAGCCATAGGCATCGTTCTTGAACGCATTGCCAGACTCTTGCGTGCCATCGAGATAATCGGAAAGTGTGAGCCTCATTCCAAATTCAGCGCCCAAAAACAGGTGCTCGTTTAGGTCGAATTTGAAACCGCCACCTATTGGCACTGCAAAATGCCAAGCTGGGTAGCTGATGGAGGCATCTTGGTTTTCAGGATTGCCATAGCTAACCTCCGGCTTGCAATAGGTTCCTGCAAACCCCATCACCAGGTAAAAAGAGCCTACTTTGTTGTAATCTCCTTTTTTATTGTAGCGCTTCCGGCCCTTCATGTCAAGCTCGCCCATGATGGAGAACTCAGAAAGTTGGCCAGTGAATTTATTGCCACGCCCACGGTTGCGGTCGAAATTATTGTCGTCGCCGGAAATAGTCCCGTGCAACACGTTTACCCGAATGGCATGTTCGCCCTTGAAATATCGCTTCAGGTTCAATTGCCCAGCAAAATGCGCCTCTCGAAACTTAATATCTGGCACAGTTAGGTCGCCGTAATAAGCCATCACGCCCGGTGTAACGTTAACTTCCCAATAATTTTGGGAAAAACCGAAGATTGGAAGGAATGCGAGCAAAAGGCAAGCTAAAGACCTGTTCATAGATTGCATACTGTGGTAGTTTTTTGCCAAAGCTATTGCCAGTTGGTGGGCAAGACTTGGCTGTGGTTCAAGTTTGTTTGAAATGAGAAGTTGAATCAAAACGGGCAAAGAGGGAATGCCCAAATGGGGGAGCGATTGCTGCTTTTGCAAATTCTGTGCTATTTTTTTGCAAAACGAGTAACGGGCTGCATTTTCAATACATTTTTAAACTATTAAAGCCTTTGCCTACATTTGCCGCACGTAGTTTTCACCAATTTCGGGAAGAATTTACTTGGCATTATTTCATGGCAAATTACCGTCAAAATCAAAAAAAATCGAGCAGCTCGGAAGGCTCAGGAATGGTCACCAAGGTGGGTTTGTTCGCCGTGCTGATGGGCCTGCTGTATTGGGGTTTTCAGAAATTCAGCGGCAATTCGGCCAATCCAACACAACCGACGAGCGAGGTCGTAAACGAAGAGCCACAACCGACTGACCAAGCCCCGGAAGACCCAAGCCCAGCGCCAGATTTGTACTTACCTACCAACCCCAATGGAGAAGTGATTAAGCATAAATACTACACGCTTTCTTATGTGGAAAAATTCGAACTGCCCGAATGGTGCGCCTACGAACTGACCGCCGAACGACTCAACCAACCTTGGGTGGAACGTGCTGATGACTTCCGGCCCGACCCAGCAGTACCTACTGGAAGCTCTAGCCTGGAGGACTACCGCCGCAGCAAATACGACCGGGGCCATATCGTTCCCGCTGCCGACATGGCTTTTTCCACCGAAGCCTCTTCCGAAACTTTTTTGATGAGCAATATTTCCCCGCAAGAATCCGGCTTCAACAAAGGCGTTTGGCGGGAATTGGAAGAACTTACCCGTGACTGGGCGAAACGTTTCAAGCATTTGTACGTCGTAACTGGGCCAGTGCTTACGCAACCCATCAAGTTCTGGATTGGCGAGAACCAAGTGGCCGTGGCACCTTCGTTTTACAAAGTAATGCTCGACCTCAGCGAACCTGAGGTAAAGGCCATCGGTTTTATCGTTCCAAACCAAACAAGCACCGAGCGCATTGAGTCCTTTGCTGTTTCCGTGGATGAAGTGGAGCAATTGACTGGCATCAATTTTTTCCAAAACCTGCTGGAACCTACGCAGGAACAAGAACTGGAAGCCAATTTTGACGTAAGCCTTTGGAAAACCAACGACAAGAAGTTCCAACGGCGGATACAGGAATGGAATTTTCAATAAAGTTGAGGATTTGAAGATTTGAAGATGCGAGGATTTGAAGGGCCCGTGGTCAATCTCAAATCTTCAAATACTTAAATCTTCGCATCCTCAAACCCTCAAATCTTCAAATCCTCCAACTATGAGAGCTTACTATTTTGAGAAATTGGATGTTTGGCAAAAGGGCCGTTTGTTCATCAAATCTATTTACCTCATTTCCAAAAAATTCCCGGCTGATGAAAGATTCGGCATGACTCAACAAATCAGACGAGCCTGTACTTCCATCAATTGCAATATTGCAGAAGGAACCAGTCGCCATTCCGGCAAAGACCAAGCACGATTCACAGAAATAGCGTTTGGCAGCTTAATGGAAGTCTTAAATTTGTTGATAATTGCCTCCGATTTGGAGTATATCACCGAACAAGAAGTCATCGAATTGAGGCCGCTCATTGAAGAAATCGGAAACAAGCTCAATTCATTACGAGAAACGCAATTGAAGAGGGTTTGAAGATTCGAGGAATTGAAGGGGGCCGTGGTCAAATCCTCAAATCCTCAAATCCTCAAATCCTCAAATCCTCATAAATATGGCTAACAAAGAAAAATTCATCGCCGACATCACTTCCGGCTACACTTTCAAAGGCGAATCCATCGTGCTGGGCGGTGCCATGCTTGACAAGGAGAGCATCCCCGGCGCACAAATCAAATTGCCGCTGCGCATGATGAACCGCCACGGCCTCATTGCTGGCGCTACGGGTTCCGGTAAGACGAAGACGCTCCAAGTCATTGCGGAGCAACTCAGCGCCAACAGCGTGCCCGTGCTGATGATGGACATCAAGGGCGACCTCTCTGGCGTGGCCATGCCTGGGCAGAGCAACCCGAAAATCGAGGAGCGCCACGAAAAAATCGGGGTGCCGTTCCAAGCTGCGGGCAGTCCTGTGGAGTTCCTCACCCTTTCCAAGGAAAAAGGTGCGAGGCTTCGGGCAACCGTGACGGAGTTCGGCCCGGTGCTGTTCAGCAAAATCCTTGGCCTGAACGACACCCAAGGCGGCGTGGTGGCCGTGGTCTTCAAGTATTGCGACGACAACACCCTGCCCTTGCTCGATTTGAAAGACTTGAAAAAAGTGATGCAATGGGCGATGGAAGAAGGCAAAGAGGACTTCCAGAAGCAATACGGCATGATTTCGACGGCCACGGTGGGCAGTATTATGCGCAAAATCGTGGAACTGGAACAACAGGGTGCCGACATCTTCTTCGGCGAGCGTTCTTTTGACGTGGACGACCTCTGCCGCCTCGACGAAGATGGCCGGGGCATCATCAGCATCGTGCGCTTGACCGATATTCAGGACAAGCCGAAGCTGTTCTCCACTTTCATGCTTCAAATGCGGGCCGAGATTTACGCCAGTTTCCCAGAGGAAGGCGACCTCGATGCGCCCAAACTCGTCATTTTCATTGATGAGGCGCACTTGGTCTTCGAGGAGGCCAGCGAGGCCCTGCTCGACCAGATAGAGGCCATCATCAAGCTCATCCGCTCGAAGGGTGTGGGCATTTACTTCGTCACCCAAAACCCAGCCGATATTCCTGATGCGGTATTGGGTCAATTGGGACTCAAAGTGCAGCACGCCCTACGTGCCTTCACCGCCAAAGACCGTCAAGCCATTAAATTGGCCGCACAGAACTACCCGCTCACCGACTATTACGACGTGGAAAACCTGCTCACGGAGCTAGGTATCGGCGAGGCATTCGTGACGGCCTTGAACGAAAAGGGCATCCCTACCCCACTGGCGCACACCCTATTGCGTGCGCCGCACAGCCGCATGGACGTGCTCACACCCGGCGAGATTGACGGCATCATTGGCCGTTCGAATATCGTCAAGAAGTACAACGAGGTGGTGGACCGGGAGAGCGCCTACGAAATACTGAACGGGAAAATAGAACAGGCGCAAACCGAAGAGCGCCAAGCCGAAGTGGCGAAACAACGGGACGAAGCCGAGCGCAGCGTGCCCAAGCGCCAAGAAAAAAGCATGTTCGAAAAAGTGGTGAGCAACCCGACCACTCGCCAAATCGGCAGCACCATCGCTCGGGAACTGACGAGGGGCCTACTTGGGGCGTTGGGCTTCAAGACGAGCACGAGGAAGTCGTCGTCGAGGAAGGGTTGGTTTTAAGGTTTGAGCGGTGACAGCTTTTGAAAGTTGTCACCGCTTTGCATTTTAATGATATAGAACGACATCGGTTAAGTGCCGAGTGTGGGAATCCAAGGTGCTTGGCCTTCGCTCTGCGTCCACTTGTGCCTTTGGGAGAGGCCGCAACCAAAGCCCATCAACAAGCATAGCTCGTGACTTGCAGTGGCGTTTTTCAGTTTACTTGACAGGTATTATGGCAGCGGGGATGCTGCTACATGGCTAATGCACCGCCTGTTCATTTGCAAACTGAACAGAACTTCCATTCCTAGTGGCTGCTGAAAACACACTTGCCACAACTGGGGGTCTAATATCCTATCAATTTCAGCCCACTTTGTAGGTGTTGAAACTGGGCCGTTTTTCAATTGAAAGGACAAAGTATGCGCTAGTGGGAAACGCTTCATTTTCTTTGTCTTATCTCATCAAAATCTATGACTCCTTTCAATTTATCAATTATCTCATTTTTCAAAATGTGATTTCTAGTCTCAGGCATTGATTCTACAACGTACAATAATTTACCACTCCGAATAAAGTACAAATCATGATAAATAAAATCGCTGCCAAAATTATTGTCGTATTTCCTAAATAAGCCGAAAGCCTTTTTTGAACTAGCTTCATCCTTAAAGTGCAATTCAAGCAACCCTACATAATCTTCATCAGTCTCAAGTGGGAATCTTTCAACAAATACTGAAACAACATAACTCACCTTACCAAACAAGCAAGTTTTCAAGTCTCTGTC
>JADLHE010000402.1 GCA_020848965.1 Saprospiraceae bacterium | reverse complement strand
ATTTCCAATCCTTGATGAAGGAAGACCCAATACTCATGGACTTGAAGGCCATGTTGGACCCACAATCTGTGGAAGCAGCTGGCATCAATTATTGGAGGCTTTGATTAACGCAATTGCCAAAAAACAGCCAACAACGGTTACGCAACCGTTCAGCCAGCTCCATGAATCGGAGCCACATTGGTTCGCTGTTTACACCCGTTTCAAAAGTGAAAAAGTGGTGAAGCAATTGTTGACAAATAAAGGAATAGAAAGCTATCTGCCCTTGCAAAAGGTCACTCGGCGCTATACCCGCAAAATCAAACAGCACGAGATTCCGCTCATTAGCTGCTATGTCTTCGTCAAAATTGTAAAGGATGAATACGTGCCAGTTTTGGAGACGGACAACGTGGTCAACTTCGTCAAGTTCAAGAAAAACTTGGTAGCCATTCCTGAAAATGAAATGGATTTGCTCAAGTGGGTAGTTGGCGAAGGCGACGAGGTAATCGCCGAACCTGGCAGCTACAAAGAGGGGGATTTGGTGGAGCTGATAAGCGGCAAATTGACCGGCCTCAAAGGTAGGCTGGTGGAAAAACAGGGCAAGAAACAAATGGTCGTTGAGTTGGAAACCATCGGTTTTTCACTGCAAATGACCGTGGATGTCTCCTTGCTCCGCAAATTGTAACTAAGGCGGCTTTTACAAGGTAATAGCTGCGGCAATAGTGATTTTGTTGAATCGCTCAGCGATTTTTCAAAGCACTTGATAAGGTGAAGTTTGGGAATCTATACCCGAATCTTTCGCCAACGATAAACATGTTTGGTGTAGCACACGCCTTGCTTTTGGGTCAGGCGTGCAAGTCTGGTTTTTCAAATTCTCATAGGGCCTCTGCGACCTATGAACGGCGAAGCCATTTTATTTTTTACGGAATCAAGGCTTAAATTGACCACTCATATCCATCCTATCTTCGACCAAATGGTGAGCCGCACCGAGCGGGAGGCATTTTTTGGTCAAAAAAGCAAGGTGATTTGGATGACGGGCCTTTCGGGTTCTGGAAAGAGCACCATCGGTAAGGAATTAGAGCGCCGTTTCCTGGAAATGAGACTTTTCGCCCAAATGTTGGATGGGGACAATGTCCGCTCCGGCATCAACAACAACCTCGGATTCAGCCTCGAAGACCGGGTTGAAAATATCCGCCGGATTGCAGAAGTATCTAAACTCTATATAAATAGTGGAATTATCGTAATTTGCACCTTTATTTCCCCAACGGAAGCCATCCGAGCATTTGCAAAAAGCATAATTGGTGTGGATGATTTCGTGGAAATATTTGTGGATGCTCCTTTGTCAGTCTGCGAAGAACGTGATGTTAAAGGGCTTTACAAAAAGGCAAGGGCTGGAGAAATCAAGGATTTTACGGGGATTGACTCCCCATTTGAAGCTCCTACCCAGCCAGCAATAACTGTGAATACCAGCGAACAAAGTTTGGAAGATGCAGTACAGCAAATTCTGAACTTCATGCTACCCATTGTAAAAAGGTGAATTACAGATTACATCATTTGAGGGAATTGGAAGCCGAAAGCATCTTCATTTTGAGGGAGGTTGCTGCGCAATTCCAAAACCCAGTCCTGCTTTTTTCAGGCGGGAAGGATTCCATCATCGTTTCCTATTTGGCAAAAAAGGCATTTTACCCAGCCAAAATGCCATTCCCCATGCTCCATATTGACACGGGCCACAATTTCACCGAAACCATCGATTACCGGGATTTTTGGGTCAAGGAACTGGGCTGCCGCTTGCTGGTAGGCTCCGTGCAGGACGCCATAGACCAAGGTAAAGTGGTGGAAGAAAGGGGCTACAATGCCAGCCGCAATTTCTTGCAGACGTCGGTTTTGCTCGAATCCTTGGAAACGGGAAAATTCGATGCTGCCATAGGCGGTGCAAGGCGGGACGAAGAAAAGGCCCGTGCGAAGGAGCGCTTCTTCAGCCACCGGGACGAATTCGGCCAATGGGACCCCAAGAACCAACGACCTGAACTTTGGAACCTCTTCAACGCCCGCAAGCACATGGGCGAGCATTTCAGGGTTTTCCCTATCAGCAATTGGACGGAACTGGATGTTTGGCAATACCTTGCCTTAGAGAATGTACCGTTGCCCAACCTCTATTTTGCCCATAAAAGAAAGGTGTTCCAACGTGACGGTGTTTTATTGGCGGACTCGGAATTCATTCCAAAGCGCCCCGAAGAGCAGGTAATGGAAATGACGGTTAGGTGCCGTACCATCGGGGATGTCACGTGCACGGGCGTTTGGGAATCCAACGCAAGCACCATCGAAGAAATCATTGAGGAAGTGGCCACCAGCCGCAAAACCGAACGAGGCGGTCGCACAGATGATAAACGCTCCGAAACTGCCATGGAAGACCGCAAAAAAGACGGTTATTTCTAGGATTGAAAGCCAATAACCAATAGCCAAAAGCAAACAAAAGCAATTTGAACTCTGAACTTCTAAGATTCTCTACCGCTGGCTCCGTTGACGACGGAAAAAGCACCCTACTAGGTCGGTTACTCTACGACAGCAAGTCCATTTTTGAAGACCAGTTTGAGGCGGTCAAAACTGCCTCCGAGCGGCGTGGCGAGGAAGGCATCAACTTGGCCCTCTTGACGGACGGCCTGAAAGCCGAGCGGGAACAGGGCATCACCATTGATGTGGCTTACCGTTATTTTTCGACCCCGAAGCGAAAGTTCATCATTGCAGATACACCGGGCCATATCCAGTACACCCGGAACATGGTCACTGGGGCTTCCACTTCCAATGTGGGCCTGATTCTGGTGGACGCCCGGCAAGGCATCGTGGAGCAGACCCGTCGGCATGCCATTATTTCCTCCTTGTTGCAAATCCCGCATTTGGTGATTTGCATCAATAAAATGGACTTGGTGAATTTTGACCAAACCGTTTTCGACCGCATCCGGGAAGAATTCGAGGGTTTCGCCTCCAAGCTGGATGTACAGGACGTGACTTTCATACCCATCTCCGCCCTCAAAGGCGATAATGTAGTGGACCGTTCCAACAACATGCCTTGGTACGAGGGCACTACCCTACTCTACTACTTGGAGAATGTGCACATAGGCAGTGACAACAACCATATTGACACCCGTTTTCCGGTGCAATACGTGATTCGCCCTTACAACGATGCTTTTCATGACTACCGTGGCTATGCAGGACGGGTAGCTGGAGGCATTCTCAGAAAAGGCGATAAAGTGATGGTTTTGCCATCGGGTTTCACCTCGGTCATTGACAAAATAGACACAGCGGATGGTGAAATCGAGGAGGCATTTGCCCCCATGTCGGTCACTATCTTACTGAAAGACGATATTGACATCAGCCGAGGCGACATGATTGTAAGGGCAAACAACCAGCCAACCGTCACCCAAGACTTAGAACTGCGCATTTGCTGGTTCAACGATCGTCCCTTGCAATTGCGGGGCAAATACGAAATCAGGCATACCACGCAGGCTGCACGGTGCATCGTGCAGGAAATCCAATATAAAATGGACGTGAATTCCCTTCATCGGAATCTGGAGGACAAGACCGTTCGAATGAACGATATTGCCCGTATCACCGTCCGAACGACCAAGCCTTTACTGGTGGACTCGTATTCAAAAAACAGGATAACTGGCAGTGTCATCCTGGTGGATGAAGGAACGAATGAGACCGTTGCCGCTGGCATGGTGATTTGATGCAAACGCTTTTGGAAAAACGCCTGACGAATATCCCAATGGTTGACCTGAAAGGTCAATACCGCAAAATACAGCATGAAGTAGATGCTGCTATATTAAGCTGTATCGAATCAACCCAATTCATTCAAGGCCCACAAGTGCGGCGATTTGAGGCAGAGTTGGCGGAATACCTTGACGTTCGTCATGTTATTTCCTGTGCCAATGGGACGGATGCCTTGCAAATTGCCTTGATGGCCCTGAATCTCCACCCCGGGGATGAAGTCATCGTGCCCAGCTTCACTTATGTGGCGACCGCAGAAGTGATTGGCTTGCTGCGGCTCACCCCGGTCATGGTGGACGTTGACCCGGATACTTTCAATGTGACGGCAGCCATTATCGAAAAAGCAATTACGCCCAGAACTAAGGCCATTGTGCCCGTGCATCTTTTTGGGCAATGTGCGAATATGCAGCCCATTACGGAATTGGCAGCAGCGCATGGCATTTTCGTCATTGAGGACAATGCCCAAGCCAT
>JADLHE010000401.1 GCA_020848965.1 Saprospiraceae bacterium | reverse complement strand
TGTATTCATCTTTGGTGCCTATAACGATCAAATTTTTCGCTCAACGGATGATGGAACCAATTGGCAAACATTGAGTGTGAATTCCAACTTGGGAACAAACAACATAGAAAACTTAGTTATCACTTCAACAGGCAGGATGATTTGTACGGTTTGGTACAAATCCTTTTTTTCCGATGACAACGGCAACACATGGCAACCACTCCCTGGTATTTGGAGCCAATCAGCAAAAGAGTTTTTAGCATTGCCAAATGGGTTGGTAATTGCTCGGCCCAACAGCATCTGGCGGTCAACGGATGATGGGATGACCTTTTCATTTGCAGCCAATGGCCTACCTTATGCAGAAAATTTGGACATAGAAGTTGTATCTGATGACGAGATTTTTGTATCAACGTTCGATGGGGTATTCAAAACCAACGATGCAGGCAGCACATGGCAAATGCCGATTTTCGAACCAAGCTATCTGTTTAGCTATGGATTTGCATTTGATAGATGTGAAGATGGGAACATTTACTTTGCAAACGGCCAAACGCTCCGTCGCTCATCAGATGGTGGTAATAGCTTTACGGAAATTTCCCCTCCTTTAGAACCCTACCAAGATATAGACCACATCAGTAGTTTCCCCAATGGACTATTGTTCATAAGTGCATCTTACCAGATGTGGAGGTCGGAAGACTATGGAAGCACCTGGACCGAAATAATAGGTGGTCCATCTTATTTTACCAAAATGGAACAAAGCCCAAATGGATATTTAATAACCACGGATAATGGGTTCATCCAAAAATCCTTTGACAACGGCAACGCCTGGTCTAGTACCACTATGCCAATTGGGGCATATTCGGGTTACGATTTTGCGATTGGGCCACTTGGTGAAATTTATCTGGCAGGGACAGAATATTTCTATTGGTCAAATGATGATGGGAATACTTGGGACTCATCTTTAATAGATGTCTCAAGTGGCTTTTTCTTGCCCTCCAAATTTGCAGTCAATAACGTGGGCCATATCTTCGCTTTATCAACATGGGATACACCAATCTGGAAATCAATAGATGGCGGACAGAGTTGGAACCAAATGCAAGCCATTCCTAACTTCGATGCTTATTATTCAACAGACATGGAGCTTTCACCCTCGCAGCGGTTGTACCTTGCTACTGGTGGTTTTGGCATTTTCAGGTCAAGCGAAACAACAAGTTCACTCACTTACGCATCGGGGCAAGTATGGAATGACAAAGACCTAGATTGCCAAGCAACACCCTCGGTTGACCAACTATTGCCTAAAGTGTTCATCAAAGCCATTGACCAATCAAATCATACTACCTATGGCTTTTCTAATGCTCAATCAAATTATTTGCTCCCTGTGGATGTTGGGAGCTACAATGTAGAAGTTATCCCGCCCAGCCCTTATTGGGCATCTTGCAACACGATGTTGAACGTCCCGGCCTCGGCCCTAAATACCACTATTACTGGCGTGGATGCCCGTTTGAAGGCCATCGAACAATGCCCATATATGGAAGTAGAAATTGGAGGCTCCTTCCTTCGCCGTTGCTTCCCTGGCCAGTATGTGATTAAATACTGCAATAAGGGCACTGTGACCGCAGACAATGCAAGCATCACGCTAAGTTTGGACTCGTTCATCAATTTCGTAGGCTCAAGCATCCCAAATTCAGTGGTCAATGGCCAAGAAATCCAATTTCCCGTCGGCAACGTTGAGCCAGGGGACTGTGGCCAATTCACTGTGCAGGTAGAGGTTTCTTGCAATGCCAGCTTGGGGCAAATGCATTGCTCAAAAGTATATGCATCTCCCGATTTGCTTTGCCCTGAATGGCAAGGACCAGTCATCCGATTATCCGCAGAATGTATTGGTAATGAGGTGGTTGTAACAATCAAAAATGAAGGTGGCGATATGACAACGCCATTGGATTGGTCTTGGGCTAAATGGTTGAATACCAACGATTTTGAAACAATTACAGGCAATTTTTTACTTCCGGCGAATTGTGTACAGACCGTTACGATACCAGTAAATGGGGATGATGTCTATTTCTATGCTGAAAAGCCGAGCAACTATCCATTTGGGGACTTATTGATGCTTTGGGTCACTGGCTGTGGCAGCACCACGCCCAATATGCCAGTCAATATCTCTTCCAACAATTTTGATGATGAACCCTTTTTAGATGAATTATGCCTAACGAATATTGGCAGTTTTGACCCCAACGACAAGCAGGGGTTCCCAAAAGGCTTAAGCGATGAGGGGTATATTGCAAGGGAGCAATCCTTGGAATACGTTATCCGTTTTCAAAACACAGGCACTGATACAGCCTTTAACATCGTCATTCGGGACACACTTTCCGAATGGCTCGACCCAGCATCCATCCGGCTTGGTGCTTCCAGCCACACCTGTGATTTGGAACTATCAGGTGAGAACGAACTTGTCTTTAAATTCAACCAAATTATGCTTCCTGACAGCAATATAAATGAAACTGCTTCACATGGCTTTGTAAGCTATACTGTTTTACAAAAGCCCAACAACCCAGATGGCAAGAAAATCAGGAACAGGGCTGGCATTTATTTCGATTTTAATGACCCTGTGATGACGAACAATACCTTGCATACCATTGGCATACCGAGCGCTTCTGGAACGCATGAGACCAAATCCAAACCAAGCCTCATAGTTTCTCCGAACCCGTTCTCCAATGAGTTTAAGGTTAAATTAGATATTGCTTCTGCAAAAGGCCAACTCATTTTCCGCATATTAGATTCAACTGGCAAAATTTTGGACAATGGAGTTTTTACAGGCAATGAATTGAACTACCGTAATGGCAAGCTCCCCAATGGGCTTTATTTAATAGAAATCCGTACAGAAAACGGAAGCTTAGTGGGCAGTGGAAAAGCAGTAAAACACTGATTGGGAATCATTTTTAAAAACATGATTCAATCCAAACATTAAGCTGTTGTAGTTCCAATAAATGGGTTTTTAGTGATTTAATTGGAATAATCCATTGGAAACTCCTAATAAATAGAGGCGGTGGCATGTTCTATGCCGCCGCCTCTATTTTTTTCGGGTACGACTGGGTGATTTTCCATTGAAAACCACCGAGTCGCACCTATCAATTTGAAGTGTGCTTTTAAATTCAAAAAAAATGATTCAAAGCTATGTCCTGACTTTCCATCGCATTTGAAATCAGAACCACTACTTTTGCCAAAGTTGGTTCATGAATGACCGATTTTGGCTCAGCATGGTCAACGATTTTTTTGGCTTTTGAATTGGGTGTCTTTGCCTGCCATTCGGTTCAATCGCAAAAAGAAAAGAGCCTTGAATAGGCAAAGAAGTACTTTTGATTGATGAGGAAATGCCATGCGCTTAGCTGGCAACATTATGCAGTCATCGGTCAAAAAAGCTAAACCCTGCATCATAAATCGAAACTCCATTTATGGCATATTTCGGAAACGCAATAGTCTTTACAAACGGTTTTTTACAGACCAACAACGCTAAAACAGCCCACGGCCTCATCCGTGGCACGGAACGCTTCACCATCGTAGGGGTGGTGGACGGTGAAAATACAGCAGGCAAAGACGCTGGCGAAATGCTCGACGGCCAATACCGAAGCATCCCCGTTTTTGAGGATTTGACGGCGGCCTTGGCCGAAACGGCCAATGTGAAATACCTGATAATCGGCGTGGCAACGGCAGGCGGCATACTCCCGCCCGACATGCTGGAAACCATCAAATATGCCATGCAAAAGGGCCTTTCCATCGTCAATGGCCTGCACGAATACCTGACCGACAAGCCGGAAATGATGGCTATTGCCGCTGGCAACAACGTGGAATTGCTCGACATCCGCAAGCCGAAGCAACGCAAAGACCTGCATTTCTGGACGGGCGAAATCCACGATGTGACCGCACCCATCATCGCCGTGATGGGCATGGACTGCGCCCTCGGAAAGCGCACCACGGCCAGATTGATAAAGCAAGCCTGCCAAGCCGAGGGCATCAACGCACAGCTAGTTTATACCGGGCAAACGGGCTGGCTGCAAGGCGGCGAGTATGGCTTTATCTTCGATTCCACCTTGAACGATTTCGTGTCGGGTGAATTGGAAAACGCCATTGTAAGCTGCTGGAAAGGGACAGTGGCGGATGTGATTTTATTGGAAGGCCAATCGTCGCTGCGCAATCCGAGTGGGCCGTGCGGGCTGGAGTTTTTGATTTCCGGCAACGCAAAGCAGGTGGTACTCGTCCATGCGCCCAAGCGGAAATATTTCGATGATGAGCCGCACTGGGGCGAGATACCGAGTGTTACCTCTGAAATTGATTTAATCCAAAAATTAGGCTCGAAAGTGATTGCCTTGGCATTAAATACAGAAGGTTGCACAGCAGCAGAATACATGGCATTTAAAGCACAATATGAGCAGGAATTAAACATCCCGGTTTTATTGCCCATACAGGAGGGCGTGGACAATATTATACCCAGCATTAAAAACCTTATTCGAACATGAAAATAACCGCCATCCGCCCCTACCTGAAAAAGCTGCCATTGACCAAGCCGTACACCATTGCCTACGGCACTTTTTCCGATGTGGAATTGGTGTTCCTGGAAATCGAATTGGCGAACGGCATCGTCGGACTTGGCTCGGCCAGCCCGTCAGAGGAGGTAGTTGGGGAAACGCCAAAGCAGACGCTCCTCAATTTGCAAAGCACTTATTTTCAAGCACTTATCGGTCGGGATGTGCGTCATTTTCGCCAAATCATATTCGAGGTTGCGCAGCAATACCCGCAGCTCCCCGGCACTTTGGCAGCGGTGGATATTGCCCTGCACGATGCTTTTGGCAAACTACTCGGCATTCCTGTCGTGGACTTTTATGGCCGGAAAATCCAGTCACTACCGACCTCTGTGACGATAGGAATTAAGGGCGTTCAAGAGACATTGGAGGAAGCAAAAGGCTATTATGATTTGGGATTTAAAGTCATTAAAGTCAAAACCGGATTAAACCTCGAAGAAGATATTGAGCGCATCCTTAAATTGGAGGAAATATACCGCCAAAGCATGAGCATACGGGTGGATGCCAACCAGGGTTATACTATTGACGATTTAAAGACTTTTATCGCAAAAACACAAACAACAAAGCTGGAACTAATTGAGCAGCCATTGCCCGTAGGGCAAGAAAATGAATTATTGGAATTAAACCCATTAACCCGAAGCACATTGGCTGCTGACGAATGCCTACACGACGCAAAAGCCGCACTAGTATTGAGTTCCGAGCCAAAACCCTTCGGCATTTTCAATATAAAAATGATGAAATGTGGCGGGCTATTGGGCGCCTTTGAAATCGCCAATATTGCGCAGCAGGCGGATATTAAACTTTTCTGGGGCTGCAACGACGAGAGCATTGTCAGCATCACCGCCGCCCTACATGCTGCTTTTGCCTGCCCGAATACCCGTTATATTGACCTAGATGGCAGCTTTGACTTAGCGGAAGACCTTGTCACAGGCGGTTTTATACTTGAAAACGGGGAAATGCGCATTGGCGACGGCATTGGGTTTGGCTGCGCTCCCCTATCGTAAACCGGAACCCCAATTCCGGTTAGCCCAAGAACAGTTGTTTCGCCCAAGCACGATGACTTTTGTCACCTTCCCGCCAGCCATGCACCGCTATTTTTGCAGCTTTTTTTAAAGCAAGGCATATCAATGGGCATGAAAAAACAAGTAGAACTCCTCGCCCCAGCAGGCAATTTCGAGAGCATGATGGCCGCCATACAGGGCGGGGCCGACGCCGTTTACTTCGGCATCGAGCAACTGAACATGCGGGCCAGGGCCACCATGAACTTCACTTTGGACGACCTCGAAGCCGTCTCCAAACTTTGCCAAAAGCACGGTGTCCGCTCGTATATCACGCTGAACACCATCCTCTACAACCACGACCTGAGCTTGATGAAACGCATCGTGGACGAGGCCATCAAGCACCAGATTTCGGCGGTCATCGCCTCCGACCAAGCGGTCATCAACTACGCCTCGTCGAAGGGGCTGCCCGTGCATATTTCAACGCAAGTGAACATCTCGAACATCGAGACAGTGAAGTTCTATGCCCACTTTGCCGATGTGATGGTACTGGCCCGTGAACTGAGCATGGTGCAGATGAAGGAAATCACGCAAGCCATTGAACGTGAGCAGATTAAAGGGCCGTCAGGCGAACTGGTGAAGATAGAAGTGTTCGCACACGGGGCGCTCTGCATGGCCATTTCTGGCAAGTGCTACCTGAGTTTGCACACCCATAATTCCTCCGCCAACCGGGGCGTTTGTATCCAAAACTGCCGCAGGACTTACGACGTGAAAGACCGGGACGAGGGCCACGAATTCCATATCGAGAACGAGTACATTCTATCGCCGAAAGACCTGAACACCCTACCCTTCCTCGACCAATTGCTGGACACGGGCGTGAGCGTGCTAAAACTCGAAGGCCGGGCAAGGGCACCCGAATACGTCAAAACCGTCACAAAAGCCTATAAAGAGGCCATAGAAGCGGTGCAGGACGGCAGTTTCACACAAGAAAAAGTGGACACTTGGATGGCCGAGGTGGAAAAGGTCTATAATCGTGGCTTCTGGGGCGGCTACTACCTCGGCAAGCAGCTCGGCGAATGGTCGGACAGCTACGGCTCGAAGGCCACCACGAAGAAGGTTTACCTCGGCAAAGGTGTGCGGTTCTTCCCCAAACTCGGCGTCGGTGAGTTCAAAATCGAAGGCCATCAGTTTGCCAAGGGCGACACCCTGCTCGTGACCGGCCCCACCACAGGCGTGCTGGAATTCACCGCCGAAGAAATCCGGGTGGAAGACCAGGCCGTGGAAACCGTGGCCAATGGCGTCTCCTGCTCCATCCGGGTGCCGGAGAAAATCAGGGCCTCGGACAAGCTCTACAAAATCGTGGCAGCCTGATGGTCATCATCACCCACCACCGACGGAAGTGCATCGGCTGCAATTATTGCGTGGAACTGGCCCAAGCCTACTGGCGCATGTCGAAACGGGACGGCAAGAGCGTGCTGCTGGGCGCTGAGGAGAAAAAAGGCGTGCATACCCTGCGGGTTGGTGAAGAAGCCCTCGAAGCGAACGAGGCGGCAGCGAAGGCTTGTCCGGTGAATATTATTCAGGTGAAGGTGGTGTGATAGCCAGTCGTGTGCCTAAAGTCGCCGCAAATGTTCCTCTGGAAAGGTGTAATGTTGGCAAAGACGCCGGTAATGTTCGCCTGGAAAGGTGTAATGTTGGCAAAGACGCCGGTAATGTTCGCCTGGAAAGGTGTAATGTTGGCAAAGACGCCGCTAATGTGTCCAAAGACGCCGCAAATGTTCGTCTGGAAGGGTGTAATGTTGGCAAAGACGCCACTAATGTTCGCCAGGAAAGGTCTAATGTTGGCAAAGACGCCACAAATATGTCCAAAACAAAGTTGATGGGCCTCAAACCAACTTTGATGAAGGCAAAGACACATGAAATGGTTTGACTTGCTAAGTCTAGGAATTGTTAGGCCACGAAAGCAGCAAGACCACAGAGATTTACACACAAATCACGAAGAAAGGACTGCAAAAAATAAAAAGCCCCCTAGATGATTTGGATTTGTGATTTTTTATTATGTTTGTCAATGCTTTGTTAAATGTGTTGACCAACAAATTAGAACGCTAAGATGTTGTGCGTAATATTTTCGGTTCGGTTGGTCACAAAGCGGAAATATCCACCAAAATAAACAATAATTGAACATGAACTTAATAAAACGGTTTTTCAAAAAAATGCTACTGTTACTTGACACAGTGGCGGCACGGTTTAAATATAAAAAAAATAGTTCAAAGAACCATGTGGGAAGTTATTTTGAACTTGGACGAGGTGCAAAATTAATACATCAAAAAAAATCATACTGGCATCAATACATACTTGGCATTGACCTTTCTAACGAAACTGAATTTTTCATTGTAAGCGAAGTTGGCAAAAGTGATATTTTATTTCAGAAGGAGATTTCACTTAAAAATCTTTTAAAGAAAGAGTGGAGAGAATTACTTGAAGTATCTGAAACACTGATTTTAATTTATCACCTTAAAAACAACTGTTCCAACAATTATATTTTGAAACAAGAACTTGAAAAAATCATCCTAGAAACCGATAAAAACAAAGCCTTTATCAACGGAAATTGGATTTCAATTGATGAACATGAAAACCTAGCGTATGATTTCAGATTTGACATGTTAGATGCTTCGCCCATCAAAGGGAAACTCAGGTTTTTATTGGATTTAAACTCCCCTGATAAGAAAAACTGCAAAATAAATGTACCTGCAAATATTTGGGGATTTGGTGGCACTGGAGAAGTTTCGGTAAAACATGGACAGGCTCAATTCTCAAAAAATCAACTATTAGTATGTGAAAATACAATTTTCCCTCATAGGATAAAATATGAAATAAGAAATACGGAATTAATATTGCATATTTTTGGTAATATAATTAAATTCAGAAAAGAATAACGTGCTTCTTTGAATGAAAATTGATAAAAATGCTTGCTGTACCTGCAACCTATTGCTTTTTGCGAAAACACTCTTAATCACCACCAGATTGGCAATA
>JADLHE010000400.1 GCA_020848965.1 Saprospiraceae bacterium | reverse complement strand
GCTTTTAAAGACAAGGTGTAATAGATGCAAAAGAACATCTACTACCCCTTTTATTTTTTATTGAGATGGAGAATCAGGCTCCCAAATAGTGCTTCAACAGCTTGCTGCGGTTGGCGCTGCGCAATTTGTTGATGGCCTTGTCCTTGATCTGGCGCACCCGCTCACGGGTGAGGCCGAACTTGTCGCCGATGTCTTCGAGCGACATTGGGTGCTCCACGCCGATGCCGAAATAGAGCTTGATGACATCCATTTGGCGGTCGGTGAGTGTGCTGAGCGACCGCTCGATTTCCGTGCGCAGGGATTCGGTGTACTCCAAGTCCTGGTCGGTCTTGGGTGAATGCACGTTTTCCAGCACGTCGAGCAGGGAGTTGTCCTCGCCGTCCACGAAGGGGGCGTCCATGCTCACGTGGCGGGCGGCCACGCCCAAAGTGGTTTCCACTTCCTCCGTTGGGATTTCGAGCAGGTTGGCAAGTTCCTCGGCGGAAGGTTCCCGCTCGAAGTTTTGCTCCAATTCGGAGAAGGCTTTGTTGATTTTGTTCAAAGAACCCACCTTGTTCAGCGGCAGGCGCACGATGCGGCTTTGCTCGGCCAATGCCTGAAGGATGCTCTGGCGGATCCACCAAACGGCGTAAGAGATGAACTTGAAGCCACGGGTCTCATCGAAGCGCTGTGCGGCCTTGATGAGGCCGAGGTTGCCTTCGTTGATGAGGTCGCTGAGGGAAAGACCCTGGTTTTGGTACTGCTTGGCTACCGAAACGACGAAGCGGAGGTTAGCCTTGGTAAGTTTTTCGAGTGCAGTTTGGTCGCCTTGCTTGATGCGTTTGGCCAAATCTACTTCTTCTTCCGGAGTGAGCAGGTCAACTTTGCCGATTTCTTGAAGGTATTTTTCAAGGGACTGGCTTTCCCGGTTTGTAATAGATTTTGTAATTTTTAGCTGTCTCATTAATCTACCAAGATTTGAAATGGTTTAGTGTTGCCTAGTTCAGGATTGTTTCGGTATATAGCCTATGGGAACGTTCGCTGAAAAACTTTTGGTGAACACGATTTTAAGTTAAGTAAAAATTGTATGTCAAAAGCTTTGATTTTCAGGTTGTTTCATCCACGAAGTGGTGTTCGGTTAAGGGATGGGCAAAAGCGGTGCAAAAATAACGGAATTGAATGAGCTTATCAACCAAAACGCATGGAAGTAATTTTATATCCCCGGTTTTTCCATGCAAAACAGTCTGATTTTTAGACAGGTTGCCACTGGTTTCAAACTTTTTTTCCCAAAAAAAATCTTGTAAGCACCTAAATTGACCGCTCCCAAAGCCGTAGAAAGACGATTTTGGAGTGATTTTTTGGAAAAATCAATATTTTCCTTTTTACTTGCGCCTTTTCCTGAAATGGGCAAAGGCCGTTGTTCGGGAATCAAAAAAATGACTGAATTATTGGCAGTTTTCAAAGAGCTACCATACCTTTTACCAAATATTACCAGCAGTATTGCCTAAAAACAGCTGCAAAGCGTTCACAATCAACGGTTTGCAAACTGGCTCAGGGTTTTTGCCTGCAAACAAAAAAGATACAATTCGTATGAAGCGCCAAAAAATTACACTGGAATTCATGCTCAAGGCTTCGCCCACCTTGTTGTATCAGTTTCTCACCTCCCCTTCCGAGCTTGTCCGCTGGTTTTGCGATGGCATCGAAGTCACTGGCGAAACGCTCTATATCTTTAGCTGGAGCGGCTACCCAGAGGCGGCCCGCTTGTCGGAGGACATAGAAGAAGAACTCGTGCATTTCGATTGGCTGGACGAAGACCGGGAAGGCGAGTACCTTCAGTTCAAGATTTATCAAGCGCCCATCACGAGCGAAACCATCCTCGAAATCACCGACTTCTGTGACGAAGACGAATTGGATGAGCAAAAAGCACTTTGGGACGCTCAAATTAAAGTGCTGAAAAAGGAGACTGGCGGCGGCAATTAAGCCTCGCCGCACCGTTTTCTCCTATCCTGTACAGTTTGTGAAATCGGCTTGTTGCAAGCCGCTAATCTCGCCAGTTATATTGCGGAGCAAGGAAAACTCGTTAAAAAAATGTTGAAGTTCCTATGGACACTCAGCTATTTGGGCATCTGAGTTGCTAAACCCTTTACTTTGCACTTCTAAAATCAAATCCATTTACACATGAAGTCAATCCTTGCAATCATTGTGAGCCTGACAATGGCCCTCCACCTCGGTGCGCAGGGCATCGAATTTTTCCACGGCAGCTTCAACGAAGCGCTGGAAGAATCCAAAAAGACTGGCAAACCCATTTTTATGGATGCCTTCGCCAAGTGGTGCGGCCCCTGCAAACGCATGGCTGCCACTACTTTTATGGATGAAAAAGTGGGCGAATATTTCAACAAGAATTTCATCAACCTCAAGGTGGATTGGGAAGAGAAGGAGGGTGTTTCGTTGCGAAGCAAATACAACGTGAGCGCTTTTCCGACACTGTTTTTCATTGACAGCAAAGGCGAGGTGGTACACAAAATAGTGGGCGGCCAAGATGTGAATGGCCTGCTGAAACAGGGCGAAACTGCCCTTGGCAAAGTGGACTACAGCCGTGACTATGCCGCCCTTTACGAAAAAGGCGACCGCAGCCCCGACCTTATCTACAACTACGTGAAGGCCCTGAACAAATCGGGCAAGCCGAGCCTCAGCATCTCCAATGAGTACCTGCGCACGCAGACCGACCTCAGCACGGAGTTCAACAAGCGCTTCATACTCGAAGCTGCCGTGGAGGCCGATTCCCGAATCTTCGACCTGCTCGTGAAGCACCAAACCGAAATCGGGATGCAGGAAGGGCTGGACGCCGTGCGCAATCGGTTCGAGCTTGCTTGCACCAACACCGTCAACAAGGCGATCCAGTTCCAAACGCCAGAATTGCTCGAAGAGGCCAAAGCCAAAATGAAGGCCAGCCTGCCCGACAAGGCAGATGCTTTTGCTGCAAAGGCGGATTTCGACTACCACAAAGCAGCCAAGGATGCCGCCAAATTTGGCAAAGCCTGTGATGCTTACGCAAAGAAAGTGGCAAAGGGCGACCCCAAGGGCCTTGCAAAATTGGCGACCGACATTGCCAACAGTTTTTCAAAGGATGAAAAGTGCATGAAACTGGCGGAAAAATACGCCAAGGAAGCCGCCCAGAAAGGCAACGACTATCATTACTATGTGACTTATGCCGAAATCCTCAAGGCCAACGGCAAGAAGAAACAGGCGTTGGCTGCCGCCAACAAATCGCTCGAAATGGTGAAGGCCGCAGAGACTATTGATAGCGGGGCGGTGCAATCCATCGAAAATCTCATCAAACAGATAGAAAGCTAAATTCATTGCTCCATTGCTTCAATGTTTCATGGCTTAGCACTTTCCGTATTTATGAAACAATGAAGCCATGAAGCCATGCAACTGTGTAACAATGAAAAAATACCTGATTTTACTGGCCTTTTCGCTCATTTTGGGCAGCAACAGCTTTGCCCAGGGCATTCAGTTCTCGCACGGAACCTGGAAGGAACTGAAAGCGATGGCCGCCAAAGAGAACAAGCTCATTTTTATGGACGCCTACGCCGAGTGGTGCGGTCCCTGCAAGAAAATGGCAAAGGACGTTTTCACGCAAAAAGAAGTGGGCGAATATTTCAACGCCAAGTTCATCAACGTGAAAATGGATATGGAGAAAGGCGAAGGTATCGGGCTTTCCAACGAGTTTGGCATACAAGCCTACCCAACGCTGCTTTTCATCAATTCTGATGGGAAAGTGGTACACCGGGCAGTGGGCTACCATACTTCCGACCTGCTCATCAACTTGGCCGATGCGGCCAACGACCCCAAGCGCAACGCAGGCTCCATCACCGAGCGCTACGAAAAAGGCGACCGCTCGCCCGATTTGCTGCGCAACCTCGCACAAACCCGCTACGATGCGATGGATGGCACTTACATGAAAATTGCCGATGAGTACCTTGCTACGCAAAAAGAATGGGGCACCGACGACAATCTTTCCTTCATCTTCAATATGGTGAACGACCTCGATTCCAAAATGGCTCAGTACCTGCTTGACCGCAAGAAACTGTTCGAGGACAAGTTTGGCAAAGAGGCCGTGACGGCCAAGGTGGATGAAATTGTGCAGAACACCATCAGCCACGCCGAAACGGAGGCCGACCTGAAAAAAGTGGAGGAACTCTACGCCAAAACCTACCCTGAGCGAGCGGGCCAAATGTCGGGTCAATTGAAAATGGGCTACTATGCACAGCGGGAAGATTGGAAAAATTTTGCCCGTGTGACGGAGGAGCAGTTCAAGAAATACCCAGCCAAAGATTGGATGGAACTCAACGAAATGGCTTGGATGATTCACGAAACATCCAAGGGGAAGGACGAGCTGAAATATGCGCTCGGTTGGGCCAAGCAATCGGTGAAATTGGATGCAAATTTTGCTAATACCGATACTGTTGCCAATCTTTACTTCGATTTGGGCAAAAAACGGAAGGCGCTTAAAACCGCCAAAAAAGCAATTGAACTGGCCAAGGCTGCGGGAGAAGATTACGCCGCTACGGAGGAATTGGTCCAGAAGATTAAAGCCAAGTAAAATACTGATTTTTAGGGAAAAGAAAAGCGCAATCAGCATGACAACTGATTGCGCTTTTCTTTTACAAGATTATGTAAATCAACGCTTTATGGTCGTGGTTACTCCTCCATGGCTGCTCCTTTTTGGCTTTCGTACCTGCGAATGTACTCTTCGACGATGTCGCCAAGGATGTCCTTCAGATAAGCTTTCTCCATGCGGGCGATGGTTTTCAATTTATTGAGTTTCTCCTTGTCAAATGTAACGGTGAGGCGGCGGGTGCCAGTCAATGGGTCTTCAGCCACAGCGCCTTGCTCCACGGTTCGGCGAATGAGCATGTCCAAGCCGCCGAGTGGCTTGCGGCGCACCTGTTGCTGGTGGAATGGCTGTGCCTTCGTGGGGCTGCTAGTAGCGGCATTGGCTTCCCGTTCCTGCAATTGCTCCTCGAACGACTCCTGCATGGCTTCTTGCAGCAAGGAGTCTAGGTCGGTGGTGAAGTTTTTGCGGTGCGTGGGCTTGACGGCGGCCGGGCGACCTGCACCAGGGCGCATTTCGTCGGGGTTCGCACCTTCGAGGAAGGTAGTACCCTGCCCACTCTCCTTGTTGTGGTCAATGGAGAACAGGCTTTCGAGTCCGTCCGTGAATTTCTTTTTGCTCAAAACAGTGGTTGTATTGGTTTGAGGCGTTTGAGGGGTTTGAAAGGTTTGATTTGTGCTCCGACACATCAAACTATCCAAACGCATCAAACTATCCAAACAAAATTACTTGCCCGCTTCGATTCTCGCCAATATTTCTTCGCACAAGCTCATATAATCCTGTGCGCCGATACTGCTCCGGTTGTAATTGAAAATATCCTTGCGCTGCGATGGTGCCTCTGCCAAGGACACGTTGTCCCGGATAAGGGTGTCAAACACCTTCTCCCCGAAGTATTTCCTGATAGTATCCACCACGTCACGGTTCAAAATCTTGCGGGAATCGTACATAGTGGCAATGACCCCGCCAATTTCGAGGTTCTTGTTCAATCTGAACTTCACCTTGTCAATTACCTGCTTGATTTTTGCCAAGCCCTGCAATGCCAAGAACTGCGTCTGCAACGGGATATAAACATAGTCGCTCGCTCCCAATGCGTTCAAGGTCAAGAGGCCAAGTGACGGCGGGCAGTCAATAATGATGAAATCGTATTCGTCCCGAATTGGTTCAAACAACTCCTTCAAGATATACTCACGGCCCGCTTCGTTGATAAGCTCCATTTCGGCGCCGGAGAGGTCGAGGGTGGACATGACCACGTCCAAGTTCTCCCGAACGTTGAAAGGCTCCAGTTCCGACTCACCACGTAGGGCTTCGTAAATCGTGTTGGGCTGCCGGGGTATGCCCAAGGAAAGGGAAAGG
>JADLHE010000399.1 GCA_020848965.1 Saprospiraceae bacterium | reverse complement strand
GCGGATGTACAAAAATTGGAACGTTTTACAACGACCTTTGGTTGCATGCTGGCAAAATCTTAAACCTAATCACTTAAAGCAATTGAAATGGAAAATCAATGGAAAGAATACTTTGACCAAAACCAAAAAATATGGAACGAACGGGTGGAAACCCACCTCAAATCCGATTTTTATGACCAAGCTGGATTTATGGCCGGCAAGAGCACTTTGACCGAAATTGAGACCAATGCGCTCGGCGATGTTTCTGGCAAAACCTTGCTGCACCTGCAATGCCATTTTGGGCAAGACACCATGACTTGGGCAAGGAGAGGTGCCAAGGCGACCGGCATTGATTTTTCAGAAAAAGCCATTGAAACAGCCCGGGCCATCAACCTGCAACTTGGCTTGGATGCGCAGTTTGTCCACTCCGATGTGTACGATTTGCCCAATGCTTTGGAAGGGACGTTTGACATCGTTTTCACCACTTATGGTGGTATTCCCTGGTTGCCGGATTTGGAGAAATGGGCGGGTGTAATCGGGCATTTCTTGAAGCCGGGCGGCTTATTCTATATGGCCGAGTTTCACCCTGCATTTTACCTTTTCAATTTTGACAATTATAAGGTCGAGTATGGGTATTTCACAGAGCAAAACCCCTATTCGGAGGAAGTAACGGGCACTTATGCAGACTTGAAGGCGGGCATTCAGGGAAAGGAGCATTTTTGGAACCATTCCATCTCGGAAGTGATGATGCCTTTGATTCAAAATGGCTTGCAAGTGCTTGATTTTCAGGAATTTGACTTCTCGCCCTACAAATGCTTCCCGAACATGGTGGAGCGGGAGCCGGGCCGCTACGTTTGGGGCAATTTCGGGGTGCGCTTGCCGCATGTTTTTAGCCTAAAAATGAAAAAGGCGGTATAAATGCTGTTTGAAGTGAGGGCGTGACCAAAAGTCACGCCCTCATTTTTTTACATGTACTTGGCTAGAAAACCAAGCATCGCTTTATAGAATTCAAAGCGGTTTTCTTCATTGTGGAAGCCGTGACCTTCGTCATATTTGACCATGTAAAGCACATCTACACCTTGTTTGCGCAGCGCCGCCACGATTTGGTCGCTTTCGTCAATGTTCACCCGTGGGTCGTTGGCCCCTTGCACCACAAAAAGCGGGCATTTGATTTTGTCAATGTGAAAAACTGGTGACGCCTCGTACATGGCATCTTTGTCTTTCTCTGGGTTGCCCACCATTTCATACATCATGTCTAGGTAAGGTTTCCAATACGGTGGAATGGTGTGCATAAACGTGAAAAGATTGGAAACACCCACGTAGTCAATTGCGCAAGCATACAAGTCCGGCGTAAAAGCCACGCCTGCCAGGGTGGCATAGCCGCCATAGCTCCCACCATAAATGGCTACCCGTTTCGGGTCTGCGATGCCTTCGGCAATGAGCCATTTCACCCCGTCCGTGATGTCGTCCTGCATTTTTTTGCCCCATTGCTTGAAGCTGCATTCCCAGAACTTCCTGCCATAGCCAGTGCTGCCTCGGTAATTCATCTGAAGAACGGCAAAGCCCCTGTTTGCCAGCAACTGAATCTCTGTGCTGAATCCCCAATGGTCACGAACCCAAGGCCCGCCGTGCGGATTGATGATGACGGGTAGGTTTTTTGCCTGTTTTCCGGCAGGCAAGGTCAGGTAGCCGTGTATCGTCATTCCATCCGTGGTTTTGTAGTTGACGGGCTGCATAGAGGACATGTCGTCCTCGTTCAGCCACGGGCTTACTTCCACGATTTTGGTCAGGGAATCAGCCCTTTTGTCAAAGAAATAATAGGCGCCAAGTGAGCGGTCGCTGTAGGTCCGCACCATGAACTTGTCTTCATCCTTGTTCATGGCCGTGATGGCAATTTCATAGCCGGATAGTTGTTTTTCCAGTTTTTGAAAAGTGCTTTTGCTTTCCTCATCCAAAAAATGAAGTTGCCGCTTGTCGGTGGTATAGCTGATGGCGGTTAGTTTGCGGCGCTTACGGGAGTGGCCAAGCTGTGCCACATCCACTTCAGGGTGCTCAAATAATGGCTCGCCTACCTCTTGGCCAGTCAGCAAATCGAGCTTGGTAATCACGCTGCGGTCACGGCCCCGGTTTGAGGCAACATAGACTTGGTGCTCGTTTTCAAAATCAAAAAACAGAGGAGAAACGCTCTCCCTGAAATCGGTGGTGAGCACGGGCTGGAAGGGTGCATCTTCTGTGGGGCGATAGAGTAGGGTAGCGTTGGTGCCCCCAACTATCTTGTTCGCTATGCGCAAACGTCCCTCGTGGTCGGTCATCCAGCCGTCGAGCGGCTCCAAAGGGTTAGTGTTTTCGGCAATTTGGTGGATTTCCCCGGTCGCAATATTGAGCCGGTACGGCTCAAAAAGCTGAGGGTTGTTTTTGTTCATGGAGATGATGATTTCGTGCTCCACGTCTTCAAGGTCATCAATTAAATCAATGCGGACGCCAGAAAATGGGGTAAGTTCCCGTTGGTTGGAGCCATCGGCGTCCACTGCGAAAAGGTGGTAATCTTCGTTGCCACCTTCATCTTTACCATAGACGAGCTTATTGTCTTTCCAAAAAAACCAGGCAATGTCACGGTCGGTAATGGAGGTCACCCTTTTGGCACGTTTGCCAGTTGTTTTCTGAACGAAAATATTCAGGCGGCGTTTATAAGGGCCTAAATAAGCGAACAAGTTACCGTCAGGAGAAAGCTGATACCGTGACTTTTCGGGCAACCGGAAAAAATCTTCTACTCTATATTTATGGTACGCTTCGTTTTCTGCGTTTAGAATGAGTTGCTCTATCTCATTCGCAGGTGAAGGGAGCTTCGGGTCGCCGGGTAGGGCAGTTTTGTTTTTTTTCGTTTGACGCATTAGAGTAATGGTTTGTGCCGCAAAGTTGTAGGATTTGTCTTTAATCGCTAATTTTTGAAAACTTTTTGCTGCGCAACAATTGAAAAAGGAAGATTTTTGCCCAATCAAAACCGGAGATTTGATTTTCGACTTTTAGCTGCAGCCCCCAAATTGGCTGCATTGATTACCTAAATATTGACCATGCATACACAAGATGAATTATCCAAGGCAAAGAAAAGGGTGAAAGACAAGAAGGATTTCTACCAACACCTTATGTCCTATGCCATCGTGAACACTTTCCTTTTCGTGCTCAACATGATTACCTCGCCCAGCTATTTGTGGTTCGTTTTTCCACTTTTGGGTTGGGGCGTGGGGCTGGCTTTTCACTACGTGGGAGTTTTCGGGATACCGGGCTTCGATATTTTGAGCAAAGAATGGGAAGAACGGGAACTTGAAAAAGAACTGAGACGGGGCACCAGGAACGAAAATCCTGTGAAAAGCAATCCCTCAGTTTCTAAGGACAAACACTTGGAACTCAAAGAACTCCAAAAGAATTACGATGATTCGGAATTCGTTTAAGGCCCGGTTCGTGGCAAATGCGCACTGATTTTTTCACTAGGAAAATTGAATCCACCACAAGATGTACAAGCAACCAAGCATCCATGATGAAGCAGAAAGGCGGGTAAAGGCCAAGGCTAAGTTTTACAAGCATTTTTTTGCTTTTGTAGCCGTCAATACTTTTCTGTTTTTGACGTCTTTGTTTCAAGGGGAGCCATTCGCAACCATGCCCGTGCTTTTAGGCTGGGGTATCGGCCTTGGTGCCCATTATTTGAAAGTTTTTGGGTTCCCGGGTAGTGGCGTGCTGAGCAAGGATTGGGAGGACAAGGAATACCAACGGGAATTGGAGCGATTGAAGAAGAAAAACAAGGACCACTTCGAATTGCCAGAGG
>JADLHE010000398.1 GCA_020848965.1 Saprospiraceae bacterium | reverse complement strand
GCGGCAAAAAAACATACCCACTTTTATGCGCCTCATCGTATCCATCCACTTCTAAAAGTCCATCGCCTATCTCCAATATTTTCTTTTCAAGCTTAAATCCATTGGCTGCGAATAAACTATCAATCATCCTCCTCGCATAGTCGGCATTCAGCCTGTTTGGCAAGCCTGTACCATAAGGTGATGTGACATGCGGCAGCCCCATCTTCTCAACCGGAAACGGATTCCCCAACGTATCCCTATCCATACGCTCCATTTTATCGGGTTGCTTCGCAACGCCGCCTTCTGCCTCCTGCGCAAAAAAAAGCGCCCCACAAAGCCCGCTCGCCGCCAGCCAGTTCAGCGCTTTTTGCGTGAAAGGGTAGGGCTGGGCATAAGACTGCTCCAACGGGTTAGGCTCCTGCCATGAGGGGTAGCCGGTTTTTTTTGTGCGGCGCACGGGGCGCACGGAGAGTTGGGTTTTGTTTTTCATAAAATTAGGATTTAATCGTCGGGGAGGTTCAAAACCTCCCCGACGTTGGCGGCTCAATAACCACGTTGCTGCTTAGCCCAGCGGATGTAGTCGTGGACTTGATTTTCGAGGTTTTTTAGGACGTATTCTTTTGTGTCGGAATAATCGGGCTTGCCATACCACAGGTCCGCTCGTTTTTCCAATTCAATACTATCCAATTTAGGGGCTTGCCTTTTGATGCTCTCCAATGCTGATTGCCGTATTTGGTTAACCCATTCCACGGTTGCCCTATAAATCCATCTTTCATCCTTTTGGCTGATTAACGCCACGAACTGCCCTTTTTTGTATGCTTCAGCTTCCAATGCCTTGGCCTCGACCATTGAGATTTTAAGTTCATCCAACCATTGCTCGGCTTGCTCGACGGCGGGTTTCCAATCATCTTTGCCGTCGATGATAAGATGTTTTAGTTTATCCTGCTTTTCGGGGGCGTAGGATTTTAAAGCTTGGTAGGCTTCCTGTAATTTATTCAATCGCTTTAATTTTGCACTTGCATGACGGCTTTGGGCAGCTTCGATAAGCACCTTTGCCAACCAATCTTCATCCACTTTATAGGCTGCTAATACGTCTATTGCGATGTCCAATTGTTTGTTTCGGTTGGAGCCAGCACCAATTGACAAAACACCTTCCATATACTCGGTGATATTCGAAAATCCTCCAGCATTGTACTTTTTAAAACGCTCTACCCTTTCTGCTAAAATATACTCATAATACAGGTATTTATAATCATCGTCCCAATCGGGACTTCCATTATCTATAAGGTTTTTCAATTTTTGGATAAAGGCTTTTTGTGCTTCAGAAGTTGGTTTATATTTGGAATATGCTTCGTGAATTTTCTTTATGCTGTAATCATAATCCCGTAAATGATTATCTGCAAAACGTAGCCGTTTTACTTTCGTGAAACTGCCATCCTTGTTCCTTTTTAAGTCCATCCACGAGGTGTACATATCGCTATCCATTCGCCCCCAGTCAATCCACACATAGCCTATTTTTTGTACTGCGTCATATCCGTCCACTTCCACAAAACCATCTGTTGTTCTAATCACTGTTTTTTCCAAACGAATGCCCTCCGCCCGGAACACACTGTCAATCACCGTTTGGGCTTCCTTGCTGGTAAGTCGTTCTGGTACCCCAGTTCCAAATGCGGATGTTCTGAATGGGACACCCATCCGCTCAAACGGAAACGGATTCCCCAACGTATCCTTATCCATACGCTCCATTTTATCGGGTTTCTTCGCAACGCCGCCTTCTGCCTCCTGCGCAAAAAACAGCGCCCCGCAAAGCCCGCTCGCCGCCAGCCAGTTCAGCGCTTTTTGCGTGAAAGGGTAGGGCTGGGCATAAGGCTGCTCCAACGGGTTAGGCTCCTGCCATGAGGGGTAGCCGGTTTTTTTTGTGCGGCGCACGGGGCGCACGGAGAGTTGGGTTTTGTTTTTCATAAAATTAGGTTCTAACGTCGGTCGAACGTCGGGGAGGTTCGGAACCTCCCCGATGTTAGTGGTTGATTTTCAAGTATTTATGTCCAAATATTCAAACACGGGATACAGGTCGTTGTAATGCTTGTGCAAGAAAAGCGTGTTGCGCCGTTTCCAAAGCCGCCGGGCCACCTCGTCCACGATGGGCAGAAGCACCTGCTCTTGGTGGCAGACGATGGGGCTGGCCTGCGTCACCGTGCCCGTGCTCATGAAATTGATGCAGGCGCACCAACTGCTGCACCTCGACTTCAGCGAACAGCCAGCGCACTCGGCCTTTTCGCTTTCCGAGCAGCGGTGGAAATACGAGCGGCAGGCGTCGTCCAAACCCTCGTTTACATGCCCAAGCAGGAACTGCGGCAGCCGCTCCGTGGTCACGAAAGTGATGCAAGGATAAACCTCGCCATTTGGCGCAATGGCCAATTGGCGGGTGCCCGCCACGCATCGCTCGGTGGCTTGCAGCGGCGGCCTCGTGTGCGTGCGGATGCGCTCGTCGAAGCTGCTGAGGTAGAAACGCTCGTGCCGCCGCATTTTCTCCTCGTACCAAATGGCCAGTTGGCGGTAGCTTTTTTCCAGCGCCCGCATATCGTCCGAAGTCCAGTCGGCGGTGTAGTCGAGGGTGGTGGTGATGTAACGGAAGCCTTTCCGGAAAATCCAGTCCACGTTCTCGGCGAGGCGGTGCGCCGAACTGGGCGTGGTCACGCAGGTCACGTTGGCGCAAGGGATGTGTTTCAGCAAAATGGGGATGCTGCGCTCCACCATGCCGTAGCTGGAATGCCCGCCGCAATTGGGGCGCTGCTCGCCGTGGGTCTCTGGCCCGCCGTCGAGGCTGAGGGAGACGAAGACCTCGTTGCGCAGCAAATCCAAGAGCAACGACTCGGTGAGTAAGGTACCGTTGGTGCTCATTTTGAAGCTGAAACGCAGGCCGCTACTGGTTTCCCGGCAGCGTTTCAAGATGTGGAAAATCAGCTCCTTCTCCATCAGCGGCTCGCCGCCAAAAAAGATGATTTCGACGTTTGGGATGCCCTGTTCGAGCGCCAATTGCTCAATGAGCTTAAGCCCAGCATCGGCGGTCTGCGCTGACATGGGCGCATGGGTCTTCGTGCCCGTGTAGCAGTAGCCGCAGCGGAGGTTGCAGTCGTGCGTGAGGTGGAAAGAGACGGATAGCGTATTCAGCATCGCAGTTTTTTTGATTGAACGATATAAAGATAGGCTTGCTTTGTTTTTGGGATGATTTTAATCCAAGTTTTTACATAATGGTGGGTAGTTTTTTTGTGGAGATGGCTTGTAATCATACCTTGGCAATATAATTTTCAACCAATGAAACAAAGCCTTCTGTTACTGCTCGTATTTTTTGCTGCCTGCACGGCCCCTCGCCATGCCTCCGAACCCGCCCGCTGGCAGGCCCAAGCCGACCGCATCACCATCTTCCGGGACGATTTTGGCATCCCGCATATCTATGGAAAAACGGACGCCGACGCCGTGTTCGGGATGCTCTACGCCCAATGCGAGGACGATTTCAACCGGGTGGAACGAAACTATATCGTGGCCATTGGCCGCTTGGCCGAAGTGGAGGGGGAGAAGGAACTGTACAGCGACCTGCGTGCCCGCCTTTTCATGACCGAAGACGAGGCAAAAGCCCATTACGAATCTGCCCCAAAATGGCTCAAAAAGCTTTGCATCGCATTTTCTGACGGCATCAATTACTACCTGCACACGCACCCCGAAGTGAAGCCCAAACTGCTCACCCACTTTGAGCCGTGGTTCCCGATGTACTTCTTCGAAGGTAGTATCGGCGGGGACATCGAGTCCATTTCGACGGAGGGGATTGAGGCGTTTTATTGGGGACGAGCATCTGTGGGGATGAACGGAAGTCAATTGCGGAATGCGGATTACGGATTGCGGATTGACGACGACGAACCCCGTGGCTCCAACGGCATTGCCCTGTCGGGCAAAATGACGGCCAGCGGCCATGCCATGCTGCTCATCAACCCGCACACTTCGTTCTATTTCCGGCCCGAAATCCATGTGGTGAGCGAGGAGGGGCTGAACGTTTATGGCGCTGTCACTTGGGGGCAATTCTTTGTCTATCAAGGCTTTAACGAAAAAACGGGCTGGATGCACACCAGTTCCTACACCGATGTGATGGACGAGTTCGTGGAGACCGTCACCGAGGATTATGAGCAAATCACGTACAATTACGGCTCAGAAAAACGCCCTATTATTGTGAAGCACGTTACCCTAAAATATAAAGATAGCAACGCAATTAAAGAGCGGAAGTTCCCGATATATCGTACCCACCACGGGCCAATTACCAGAAAAATCGAGGCCGGAGAGTTAAATGATTACACCGACTTCACCCAAAAATGGGTGGCCACCGCTATGATGTGGGACCCCGTAAAGGCGCTAACGCAATCGTTTACCCGAACAAAACTCAAGAACCACCGGCAGTTCCGAAAGATGATGAACCTGCGCACGAACTCCTCCAACAGCACCGTATTTGCCGATGCCGAGGGGAACATCGCCTTTTTCCACGGCAATTTTGTCCCGAAAAGGGATACCACTTTTGACTACTTGAAGCCCGTTGACGGCTCCAACCCCGCCACCGATTGGCAAGGCTTGCACGATGTAAAAGACTGCATCGTGGTAGCCAACCCGCCCAACGGCTGGCTGCAAAACTGCAATTCCACCCCCTTTACCTGCGCCGGGGAGAACAGCCCGAAAGCGAAGGATTACCCAGAATATATGCGGCTTCCAGCGGAAAATTTCAGAGGAATTCACGCCGTGCGTTTGCTAAAGGAGCGCCGTGATTTCACCCTTGATAAATTGATTGAAACGGCCTACGACCCGCAGTTGCCGGGGTTCGAGAAGCTGATACCGGGCCTGTTGGAGGCGTACGATGATGACGCCGAAGGGGCCAAGTTTATTCCAGGGCCGGTGTATGATGTATTGAATAAATGGGATTTCCGGGTAAGCAAGGAGTCGGTGGCCATGACGCTGGCGCACTACTACGCTAAGCAATACGAAAAACATGGGAAGCTGCCCGACAATTTGGATTATGAATACCTCGGAGATATGGCCAAGTTCAACTATTTTGGCACAGGTTCACCCGCTGCGGAACGCCTGACCATCTTCAAAGATGCCCTTGCGCAACTCATCGCCGATTTTGGCCGCTGGGACGTGCCTTGGGGCGAGGTGAACCGTTTCCAACGCCTGACCGGGGACATCGTGCAGCCGTTTGATGACTCAAAACCGAGCCTTGCTTGTGGTATGGCCTCCGCCAAATGGGGCGCTCTGGCCAGCTTCGGTGCCAAAACCTATAAAGGCAGCAAGCGCATTTACGGAACCAGCGGCAACAGCTTCGTGGCGGTGGTGGAGTTCGGCCCCAAGCTGAAGGCCAAGAGCCTACTGGCGGGCGGCGAGAGCGGCGACCCTAAATCGCCCCACTTCTACGACCAAGCGCAGCGGTACGTGGATAGGCAGTTCAAGGACGTGGCGTTTTACCGGGAAGACGTGGAGCGTCGGGCAAAGCGGCGGTACAAGCCGGGCGAGTGATTGGCGCTGCAAATTGATTGGTGTGAATTTTTGCTGCGCAAAACATTAATTTCTGTAAACTTTCTACGCTTCCCATACATTATTCATTCATTCAAATCTGAATAGCAGACTTTGGTTTAGTTTTGCGGGCGTAAGAATTGCAACGACAAGAGTAGTGATTTCGTTTTTTGGCAAAACATTGAATATCAAGGTTTTGCGCCGATTCGAAACTCCGAACTCATAACCCGTGACTGTCCATTAGCCCGACCCAAATTGCCAAGACAACCAAAACAGGAATGAATCACGAAGAGAATACGCCGACACCGACGAAGAAACTGAACATCTGGCTGCCTTTGCTTTTTTCACTGATTCTGGTGGCCGGCATGCTCATCGGCACCAAAATGCAGTCGAACCCGCCCACTGCCGTGGCCATTGAGGTGCCAAAGGGCGAGGCGGAACTGCCCCCAAGCACCATCGGTCAGGGCAAGCTGGAAGAGCTGATCCGCTACATCGAGTCACGCTACGTGGACGACGTGAACAAGGACGAACTAGTTAAGCAGGCCATTGACAATATCCTCTTCCAACTCGACCCACATTCCAGCTATATCTCCGCCGAACAACTCCGGGAAGTGAACGAGCAACTCGAAGGCAGCTTCGATGGCATCGGCATCGAGTTCGTGGTGGTGGACGACACGGTGATGGTTGTCGCAGCACTTTCTGGCGGGCCTGCCGAGGGCGCTGGCATCCTTTCCGGCGATAAAATCGTGCAGATTGAAGACTCACTGACCATCGGCAAAAACATTGATTACGAAGGCATTTTGTCAAAACTAAAGGGCGAAAAAGGCTCAAAAGTCAAGCTCGGCGTACTGCGTGGGCTGGAGGACAAACTGCGCCATTTTACCCTCACCCGTGACAAGATTTCCGTACACAGCGTCGAAGTGGCCTATATGCTCGACGACCTCACGGGCTATATCAAAATCAACCGCTTCAGCAATAATACCTACGAGGATTTCATGAAATCTTTGGAAAAACTCGTGGACGAAAAAGGCATGAAGCACCTCGTGATTGACCTTCGCCAAAACCCCGGCGGCTATATGCAGGAGGCCACGAACATCCTTAGCCAACTGTTCAAGGATAAGGACAAACTCTTGGTTTTTACAGAAGGCAAAAACGTGTCCCGCACGGATTATAAGTCCACGGGCCGCAGTTTTTATGATGTGAACAATATCGCAGTGCTGACGGATGAAGGCTCGGCCAGCGCCAGCGAGATTTTGGCCGGGGCCGTGCAGGACTGGGACCGTGGCGTCATCATCGGTCGGCGCACCTTTGGCAAGGGGCTGGTGCAGGAGCAGTACCGCCTACGGGATGGCTCGGCCATTCGCTTGACCGTGGCACGCTATTACACCCCCTCCGGCCGCTGCATTCAAAAACCCTACGAAGGCCGTGACGACTATGACGACGACCTCGCCGAGCGCATCGAAAATGGCGAACTCTACGATGGCCACCCCATAGAGCACGAGGACACCACCAAATTCTATACAAGCGGTGGCCGAATCGTTTACAGCGGTGGTGGCATCGAGCCTGATATGTTCGTGCCGCTCGATTCTTCCTTGCTCAACCCCTATTATATCCGCTTGAACCAGCATGTGCCCTCTTATGCTTTCCGCTACATCGAATCGCACCGGGACGAGCTTGGCAAGTTCTCGATGGAAGACTTTGCGAAGCAATTCAACGTGACGGAGGCCATGGCCACCGAGTTCCAGAACTTTGCCGTGGAACGTGGTGAGAAGCGCAATGAGCGCAATTGGCCGAAGGCTAAGGACAAATTGAAACAGTCCATAAAAGCGGGCATTGCCCGTCATCTTTGGTCGGAGCAGGGTTACCATTACGTGCTGAACGATGCCGACCCCTATATCAAAAAAGCGAAGCAGGTGGTGCGGCAGGAGAACCCGTTGTCGTTGAAATAAGGTTTAACACGCTAAATTCATGGCATGCGCTGTTGGGAAGAAAACATATCGGTCGGGTAAAGCGCCTGAGTTTGCTTCCTAAAACCGAAAGAATAACCGAACTTTCCCCAAAAATTTCCAGCATGCAGCCCAGCGACATCCAACAACTCCTCCACCGTTACCAATCCGGCCACAGCCTGGAGCGGCCTTTCTACACCGAGCCCGCCATCTTCGACTTGGAGTGGCAAAAAATCTGGTCGAAATATTGGCTATTTGCGGGCACCACGTCGCAGATTCCCCGCTCTGGCGACTATTTCACTTGGCAGCTTCGCAACGACAATATCGTCATCATACGGGGGAAAGAGGGGCAGGTACACGCCCATTTCAACTCCTGCCGCCACCGTGGCTCGCTGATTTGTTTGGAGGAAAAAGGCCATGCGCCCAAGCTCGTCTGCCCCTACCACCAGTGGGTCTTTGAAACGGACGGCACGCTGTACAAGGCCAGCCTCATGCCCGATGACTTCGACAAGGCAGCGCACGGGCTGCACCCCGTGCAAGTGCAGGTGGTGGAGGGTTTTATTTTTGTTTCGCTGGCGCAAAACCCGCCCGATTTCTCCCAACTACGGCAGGACTACGCCCGATTCCTGCACCCCTTCCAACTCGACCGGGCCAAGGTCGCCTATCAAAAACGCTATGAACTGCGCACTAACTGGAAGCTCGTCGCCGAGAACTTCCGGGAATGCTACCACTGCGGCCCGGCGCACCCGGAATATTGCAGCGCCGTCATCGGGGCGAACATGAAGGAGTCGGCAGAAGCGGTGCTGGCCGAGCGGCAAGTGGCTTGGCGGGAAAAGGGCCTCGCCGTGGAAACCGTTGATTTTCAGGGAGATAGTTTTCATTTTGGCATCCGCTACCCGCTCAGGCCCGGCGTGGTGAGCTACTCGCTGGATGGCCAGCCTATTGCGATTCCAATGGGGCAGCACCGTGACTTCGACGCCGGGGTGCTGGGCCTCGTCACCCTGCCCAATTTCTGGTGCGACGCCGTCAGCGACTACGTCTGGACGATGCGCCTCACCGCCGTCGCCCCCGACCGCACCGTGCTCGACCTCGCCTGGCTCGTGGACGGCGACGCCGTGGAAGGCCGTGACTACGACACCAACCGCCTCGTGGAGTTCTGGAAAATAACCGGGGAGCAGGACTGGGCGCTCTGCGAGAAAAATTACCGGGGCGTGGAGTCGAGCGCCTATGTGCCGGGGCCTTATGCACCCGTGGAGGCGGATGTGGTGGGGTTCGTGGATTGGGTGGTGGGGAGGTTGCGGGAGTGATTTATCATATTAAAATCTGGTAATTAAATACTATCATGCAATGTTCAATTGCTGCTTTAAAGCTCCTTTATTGATTTTATTTGCCCTTGGTTCGATTGCATTATTCGGGCAGTCGCAGCCGTCGGGTTATTCCATTGAGGCACAGCAATTGCAAAAAAATGGGAGAATCCCAGAAGCGATTGCCTTGTATAAGCTGGACTATAATAATACCCTTGATAAATGGGAAGCGCTTGAAATAGCTGCATTGTATGCTATTGCTGACTCAGTGGATGCTTCAATTTCTTGGCTCAGTTTGGCGATGAAAACTGATAGCAGTTTAATAGCAATGGAGGATTCCCGGTTCTTTAAATTATTGAATACACCTGCTTGGGAAGTGTTCGAGCAAAGCCAAATCAAGAAATATGAGTTAAAAAACGGGCAATTTAAAAATCTGCCCTTAACAAGAAAGCTGTGGAGGATTGGCATGAAAGACCAAGCATATTCCTATGAGATTAATGTGGTAAATAGGCTACTCGGCGAGACCTCGCCCATCACGAAAGCGCTTTGGGATTTACAGAAAAAGAATAGGCAAGAAAACTTGGATGAAGTTGAAACCATCCTCAGGAAGAAAGGTTGGCCCAAGGTTTCAGAGATTGGGGAAGAAGCGTCCGAAAAGGTTTTCTGGGTCGTGCAACACGCTGAGGGGGAGCGTGCGAGGAAACGATTTTTGCCAAAACTAAAAGCTGCGTGTGAAAAAAATGAAGCAAAATGGGAGCATTATGCAACCATGTACGACCGCTTGGCCTTGGCCGAAACTGGAAAGCAATTGTATGGAACCCAAATGACAAGAAACAAAGATGGCAGCATTGAGCTATGTCCGTTAGATGCTCCGGAATATGTGGAAAAGCGCAGAAAGGCTTTGGGCTTATCTCTTTTAATTCCTGCTTTGGAAAGGTTGGGAATTGAATTTAACGTTTTACAAAAGGAGTAGATTTTGTTGAGTGATTTTTGAGCCGAATAGCAATCATATTCGGCTCACGCCGCTTTTTCCCTTCCAATACCACCCAGCCAAGCAACAACTGCCACACCCGCCACTAGCCCCGCATTCAGCAGAAAAATCCCCCCGATTTTCATCCCCGTATCCGCCAGCCAACCCGTCCAGAAATTGCCCAAAATGGCCCCGGCCCCGAAATAGGCGGCATAGAGCAGCGACTGCCCCGTGGCCCGCCACTCCTCCCGCACCATCGAATTGACGTGCTCCACGCAAACGACCCAGAACAGCGACCACGACACCCCATGCAGCAGCTCGATGGCAATGGCGGCCTTGGGATTGGACACGAGGTAGTACAGCAACATGCGCAGGGCCAGCGCAAATAGCGTGAACAGCAGCGTTGGCCGTAGGCCGAACCGACCAATGATGCGGGCCGCAAAGAAGAACAAGGGCAGCTCGCAAAGCCCCTGAAACGACAGGCCAAAGCCGACGAGCGAGGCCGTTGCGCCGTTTTCCTTCATATAAAGCGAGTAAAAATTCCAGATGGTGGTGCCGCCCATTGATACCAACACAACCATGAGCAGGAACAGCAGCAGGCGGCGGTTGGCGAACACTTCTTTGGGGCTTGCCTTGGCGGTTTGCACTGCAGCGGCCTCCGTTTTGGCGCCAGCCAACAACAAGGCAAGGCCAAAGGCGAGGAACATGCTAATGGCCGAAAGCACGAAAATCACGCTCGTATCAAGGGCTTCGATGCAATAACCGTTGATGATGCCCGTGAACGACCAGCCCGCCGCCCCTGCGATGCGCAGGTTGCCGTAATTGAAGCTGGGGTCACGCTCGGCAAGGCCGAGGGCGAGGGTGTCGAGCAGGGGTTGCAGCGCATTGTAGAACACCGACATGACCACCGTGATGCCGAGCAGGTACCAGAAACCGCCTTGGCTGAGGTAGAGCAAGTAGCTCAGCCCGGCCAGCAGGGTAGAGAACAGCAGGCAGCGCTTGGGGCCAATTCGGTCGGCAAGTACGCCATAGAAAGGCTGCACGGCGAACATGATGATGGGCGTGGTGCTGAGGATGGCGCTGGTCTGCAAGCCGGACATGCCCCGCTCTTTCAGGAAGTCGGCCATGATGGGCAGCCAGGCCGCCGTGCAGCAGAAGACCATGAAATAGACGGCCCGGATGCGGTTCCCTTCGGAAATTCCCATAGCGATGTTGCTTATTTTGAGTTGAAAAATTGGCTAAAGAAAGCAAGAAGTCTTAGTAATCGCTACATTCGCCATCATCTTTTCACCAAATATCACCTTTATGCGACTGTTATCCACCCTTGCATTTTTGGGGCTTTTTTGCTCCGCAACACTTCAAGCACAGCCAACCTCCACACTCCCCGCCTTCCTGCGGGACAGCCTTGATACCTACGTGAACCGTGCCTTGAAGGACTGGAACATTCCCGGTGTGGCCGTCGGCGTGGTAAAAGACGGCAAGCTGGTGGTGGCAAAGGGCTATGGCGTTTTGGAAGCGGGCAAGCCCGAAAAAGTGGACGCCAATACGCTTTTCGCCATCGGCTCCAACACAAAGGCGTTCACGGGTACGGCCCTCGCCATGCTCGAAAACGACGGCCTCTGCAAGCTCGACGACCCCGTTGCGAAGCACCTGCCCGGCTTCAACATGAAAGACGACTGGGTGGAGCAGCACCTCAACCTGCAAGACATCGTCAGCCACCGCATCGGCATGGAGACCTTCCAGGGCGATTTCATGTACTGGACGAGCGACCTGACGCAAGACCAAGTCATCGAGAAATTCGGGAAACTGACGCCCGTTTACCCCTTTCGCACCACTTGGGGCTATTGCAATGCGGGCTTCCTCATCGCTGGCAAATGCATCGAGCGCATCAGCGGCAAAACCTGGGAGGACAACCTACGGCAGCGTATTTTCCAACCCTTGAAAATGAACCGGACGCTGGCCCTCAGCGCCGAAATCGGCAAGGCCACCAACGCTGCCCGTGCGCACACGCTGCACCCCGCCACGGGCGAACTGATGATGATACCCTACGGGCAAATTGACAACCTCGCCCCGGCGGGCAGCATTTTCAGCAGCGTGGAGGACATGGGCCACTGGCTCATTGCGCAGCTCGACAGCGGGCGCTACGAGGGACAAACCGTGCTGCCGATGAACGTGTTGCGGCGTACCCGACAGCCACTGAGCATCGAGGGCCGTCGGTCAACGACGAAATACGGCATCCGTCGGCACTATGCGCTCTATGGCATGGGCTGGGAACTGAGCGACTACGATGGCTACGAGGAGGTTTCCCACACGGGCGGCGTGAACGGTTTTGTGACCTCGGTAACGATGTTCCCGGAGCACAAGCTTGGCATCGTCGTGCTGACGAACACCGACCAAAATTCGTTTTACGTTGCCTTGAAACGGGAAATATTGGATGCCTACCTCGGCCTGCCTTATAGGAATTATAGCAGCATTTTCTTGGCGGACAACAAAGCTGGTTTCAATGAGCAAATGCAATACATGCAGCAGATGCGGAACTCCATTGCGCAGCAGCCCAAGACTGCGCTTGCTTGGGATAAATACGCTGGGCACTACGAAAATGAAGCTTATGGCAACCTCGACATGAAAAAGGATGGCAACTCGTTGAAGCTCATTTTCCAGCACCACCCGAACCTTTTGGGCAAATTGGAGCCGCTCGGTGGCAACCGCTTCCTGCTTTCCTTCAACGACCCGCTGTTCGGTATCAAGCCCGTGGAGTTCAAGGTGGAAAATGGGGCGGTGAAGCAATTCATCCTACAAGTCGCTGATTTTGTGGAGTTTACGTCGTATGAATTCATAAAGAAGGGATAGTTTTTGGGTTGCTGCGCACCCCAAAAACTATCCCTTAAAAACAATATGGCGTCAGCAGCGAAGCTGCTGACGCCATATTGTTTTTAAAGTTTTTTGCTGGTTTTGCTATGCAAAACCAGCAAAAAACTTTACTCTTTCAGTTCCTCCACCTCTCCCAATTGTTGGAGGTACTCAAAAGTCTTCGTCGCCTCCTCCTCATCCACCACGCTGATGGCCACGCCCACGTGTACGAGTACGTAATCGCCGACTTGCGCTTCGGGCACCATGGAGAGGTTCACATCTTTTTTGATGCCGCCAAATGACACGCTGCCGATGCGGAAAGTGTCATCCAATTGGGCGCTGATGGCGGTTATTTTGCCGGGGATTGCTAAGCACATTTTGCACGATTTTTTTTGAGTTGATAATGGGTGGAATTTCCTGTCTGCCGACAGGCAGGGATATAAGATATAAGATGTGCGATATAAGATTTTAGATTTAATTGGCGATTTGTTTATTTTTTGATTTATGACTAAGCCAAGAATTAATTAAAAATACCAATAAAATCAGCACTTCCCAACGTGCTCCCAAATCTTAAATCTAATATCTTACATCTTATGTCTTATATCCCTGCCTGTCGGCAGACAAGAAATACCACACTCCTCCCAATTACGCTCCCCTCCTTTTGCGAAGCCACCCATACCACTCCTCCATCCCTTGACCCGTGGTGGCCGAAACCTCGATGAACTCGGTGATATGGCTGACCCGTTGGGCGTATTCCTTCGCTTTTTCGACGCTGAAATTCACGTAGGGCAACAGGTCAATCTTGTTGATGATGCAAAGCTGCGAGGAATGGAACATGTCGGGGTATTTGAGCGGCTTGTCGTCACCCTCTGTTACGCTGATGATGACCACCCGTGCGCCCTCACCGAGGTCGAACATAGCGGGGCAGACGAGGTTGCCGACGTTT
>JADLHE010000397.1 GCA_020848965.1 Saprospiraceae bacterium | reverse complement strand
TAAAAAAAACTGACAGCCCACACCGCACTCAGCCCGGATGGACAGCGGCTTTATTTTACCATTTGTGACTACGTCAACGCCTCGACAATTCGCTGCAAAATAGCCTACCGGGAAAAAGACAAAAAAGGGAAATGGTCGAAAAATCCCGTTTTACTGCCCGCCAATATCAACCAGGAAGGATTCACGGCAACCCAACCGCAAGTTTGCCGGGATGAGAAGACCGGGGGCGACCTGCTGTATTTTGTTTCGGACAGGCCGGGTGGGAAAGGGAAACTGGATATTTGGCAAAGCCGAATCCAATCAGGAAATTTCGAGGAACCCACCAATTTGGAACTCATCAACACCCAAGAAAACGACATCACGCCCTTTTTTCAACAAAGCACCAAACAGCTTTATTTTAGTTCCGACGGGCGGAGCGGGGTTGGGGGCTACGATATTTTTTTCACGGAATACAGCCTAAATAACGGCAACGAAGGATGGAGCGAAGTTAGAAACGTGGGAAAGCCCATCAACTCCAGCTACCACGACATCTATTTTGCGCTCGACAAAGACGGGAAAGCGGGCTATTTGTCTTCCAACCGGCCCGGTTCGTTTTACCTCGACCCCAATAACAAAGCCTGCTGCCACGATATTTATAGGGTAGTTTTTGAAGAAACTCCCCCACCATCAACGAACGCTACTCCTGCCATTACGCCTCCCCTTCCAAGTCCGGTAAGCCCATTGCCAACTGCTCCGCCAATTTTCGAAAAACTGGAGGATTTCCTGCCGCTTGCGCTCTATTTTGACAACGACGAACCAGACAAACGGACGGAAAAGACGACCACCAAAAAGGCTTATGAAGAAACCTATGAAAGGTACTTCCCTCGCCGAAACGACTTTATCGAGCAGTACACGAAACCCATTTCGAATGAGGATGAAAAAGACGAAGCAACACTGAACATCACCGATTTTTTTGAAGAGGAAGTAAAAAAGGGTTACGACCACCTTCAGCTTTTTAGCGGCATTTTGTTGAAAAGGCTGGAAGCTGGCGACAAGGTCGAAATCGTGATTAAAGGCTACACTAGCCCAAGGGCCAAAACCGATTACAATATCTATTTGGCAAAAAGGCGGATAAGCAGCCTGCGCAACCATTTTGCGACTTGGCAAAATGGGGTTTTTTCCAAATTTTTGGAGGAAGGAAAGCTCATTATTAGCGAAGCGCCATTTGGCGAAAGCCAAGCAGCCACTGGCATTTCAGACGATTTGTTCGATGAGCGAAACTCAATTTACAGCGTGGGCGCCTCCAAAGAGCGACGTGTGGAAATCATTGAGGTCAAGTAAGCATTTTGGAAATGGGCTATCATTCTATTCCAATGACACCATCATTTGTTTTCTGGTATTACCTTTGCCTTTAATTTGAAAGCCGCTTCAATTCTGAGGGAGCGTTGAATTGTAAATCCAAAAATGAGTTCTAACATGAAAAAACTGTTTTTCTCGCTTGCACTTTCAAGCCTTTTCTTAGCCTGTAAAAACGAGCCGAGCACTACCAAAAGTGAGGCCCCCGCTGCCGAAAATCCAGCCACAATCATAGACCCCAACTCCACCCCAGCGGAATCAATTATGACTGCTGCGTTGGAGGAATCTGACACCTTGGGCAGGTTGCGACAGTCCTTCATTCCGTTGCAGGAAGAATTCAACAAATCAAAGGGTATCGTGCCGGAAGTTGGAGACGTAACCGTGACTGTTGACGAACAATTGAACCTGCTGATTGAGAACAAACTGGATGGCCATGTTTATTTGAGCAAGGTAAAAATCAGGGATTTGAAAAGAAGGGATGGTGGGATTTTGCTGTTGCCAGACTTCCCTCCAAGGAAACACCCTGGCCTGAAAATCAAGGTAAAAGAGGGCCGCCCTAAAGTGCAGCTTTTCAAGGATGGCAAACTGGAAAAAGAGGAAGAGTTTATTGAGTTCACATTGAAAGACAGGCCATCTATGGAAAGGGTGGTGCCGGCCATTGTCCAGGCAATGAATATCTCAAAAGGGTTTCCAGCGCGAATGAACTAAAATCGGCATTCGCTGTCTTTCATTTCCTAAACCTTCGAAATGGCATTTAAGATTTATACTAAAACAGGAGACGAAGGCCAAACGGCCCTTTTCGGCGGTAAGCGGCTTTCAAAAAGCCACCTTCGTATCGAGTGTTACGGAACTGTGGACGAATTGAACTCTTTTTTGGGCCTTGTTCGGGACGGCTCACAGGACAAACACGTCCGTGACCTTCTTTTTGAAATACAAAACAGGCTCTTCGACCTAGGTGCCAACCTAGCCACAGACCCGGACAAGCCAATGACTGTACCATCCTTGCATGAAAAGGACATACAACTCCTTGAAAATGAAATAGATGCAATGGAGGCTTCATTGCCTGCGCTTAAAAATTTCATTTTGCCCGGAGGCCATACCGTCGTTTCAACTTGCCATGTTGCAAGATGCGTTTGCCGTCGGGCAGAGCGGCTTGTGGTCGCTTTAAACGAAACAGAACCGGTCACGTCCGATGTATTGAAGTACCTCAACCGCCTTTCGGATTTCCTATTTGTATTGGCCAGAAAACTAGGTGAGCAAGTGGGCGCTGAGGAGGTAATTTGGAAGGGTAGATAATTTTCTACGGAGTTTTTGGTCGCCTACTGAGCAACATTGCTACCTTTGCATCCCGTAACTAAGGAAGCGAATTGTTCTTTCAGACCAGTAAAATCGGCCATTGCACTTTTCCCTTTCCATTTCTTCCTTTTCACTTCTATTAAATGGCAAAGTACATTTTCGTTACGGGCGGCGTGACATCCTCATTGGGCAAAGGCATAATTTCTGCCTCCCTCGCAAAACTTCTTCAGGCACGAGGCTTCAGCATCACCATCCAAAAATTCGACCCCTACATCAATGTGGACCCCGGCACCCTCAACCCCTACGAACATGGCGAATGCTATGTGACGGATGACGGCGCCGAAACCGACCTTGACCTTGGTCACTACGAACGGTTTTTGAACACCCCTAGTTCTCAGGCCAATAACGTAACAACTGGCAGAATTTACCAAACCGTCATCAACAAGGAACGGGCTGGCGACTATCTGGGCAAAACAGTGCAGGTCGTACCGCATATCACGGATGAAATCAAGCGCCGTGCGCAGCTTTTGGGCGCCACCAATAAATACGATATTGTCATCACCGAATTGGGTGGTACAGTTGGGGATATTGAGTCCCTACCCTATTTGGAGGCGCTCCGGCAATTGCGTTGGGAACTAGGCAGGGACAATTGCCTCGTCATTCACCTTACCCTGATACCCTACCTCAACGCAGCAAAAGAACTTAAGACAAAACCTACACAACACTCTGTAAAAGAGCTACTTAGTGCTGGTATCCAACCTGATATTCTTGTTTGCCGCACGGAGCATCCCATCAATATGGACATCCGTCGGAAGCTGGCCCTGTTCTGCAACGTGGACATAGGTTCAGTGGTAGAGGCCATAGATGCGGAGACCATCTACGACGTACCGCTTTTGATGGCAAAGGAGAAATTGGACACTACGGTCATGTTGAAATTGCGCCTACCAGACCGAAAAGAGCCAGACCTTGGCCCTTGGAAGGCATTTTTGGGCAGGCTCAAAAACCCCATCCATGATGTTCGGATTGGCTTGATTGGGAAATACTTGGAGCTACAAGATGCCTATAAGTCCATTTTTGAAGCTTTCATACATGCAGGGGCCGTAAATGAGTGCAGGGTGAAGGTAGTCCCTGTTCACTCAGAGACTTTGATTGGCACGCAGGAAGAAGTGCAACAAAAATTGGAGCAGTTCGATGGGATTTTGGTTGCTCCTGGATTTGGTGAGCGGGGCATAGAAGGAAAAATCAACGCTATCAAGTATGCAAGGGAAAACAAAATGCCCTTCTTTGGTATTTGTCTCGGCATGCAATGTGCCGTGGTAGAATTTGCCCAAAACGTGCTAAACCTTCCCGGCGCAGCTTCCACTGAGGTAAACTCAAAAGCTGAAAACCCAGTGATTGACCTCATGCAGGAGCAGCGCAAGGTCACAAAAAAAGGAGGCACCATGCGCCTTGGAGCCTATGCCTGTGAACTGAAAAAAGGCTCACATGCCCAGAAGGCTTACAGGTCACTTCAAATCAGCGAGCGCCACCGTCACCGATATGAGTTCAACAACGACTATCTGGAACGAGTGGAAAAAGCCGGTCTTCTCGCAACAGGTATCAATCAAGAAAACAACCTAGTTGAAATAGTGGAATTGAAGAACCATCCATGGTTTGTTGGTGTCCAATTCCACCCTGAATTAAAAAGCACGGTTGAAAGCCCACATCCACTTTTTGTTGACTTCATTAAGGCTTGCATGAAGTAATTTATGAGGAGCAGTACAATTTGGTTTTGCTTAGCAATTACGGCGGTACTAATACTATTGAGAGAAAACCCTTTCTTTTGGGATACCGTGCAACTTGCTTCCAAGCATGGCCATCATTTCTATGAAACCAATTTTCAGTCTTTTATTTTACCGAATGAAATAGACAGCGGCCACCCACCTATTTTTGGTGCCTATCTCGCCTTGGCCTGGAAGCTATTTGGCAAAACACTGCCAGTTAGCCATTTCGCCATGTTGCCATTTATATTTGGCATCGTAATCTTGCTAATGCAGATTGGCAAAAAGCTGCTGGGGGAAAAGAACGCCGTCTGGCTGCCGCTCTTGAGTTTTGCAGACCCTGTGCTGGCCAGTCAGTCCATTTTGGTGAGTCCCGACATCATAGTGGTTTGTTTTTTCTTGGCTAGCGTTTGGGCTATTTGGCAGAAAAAGCCTTGGCTACTAACGATTGGAATCACTGTACTTGCTCTGGTCAGCATGAGAGGCATGATGCTTTGTACTGCGCTGTTTGCTTTTGCCTTTATAACGAGTCCCGAAAAACTCAGCCTGAAAAATGTTCTCAAGCACTCGTTACCATTTCTTCCCGGTGTCATTTTAGCTGTTGGCTATCTGTT
>JADLHE010000396.1 GCA_020848965.1 Saprospiraceae bacterium | reverse complement strand
GTTTTCCGACACGGAAAAAGACCCACACTCCCCCAATTTCTTCAAGGACGTGTTCGGCCTGATGATGCACACCCGCCGCATTTTCAATGGATTGGTGAACAAGACGATTCAGGTCTCTCCCAAGTTTTTGGGCAATTACCCCACTTGGGACTGGCTCGATAGGTTCGGCAATACTTGGGTTTCCCGCATTTTCTGGATGTCGGGCTACGTGGTTTTCTATGCCTTCTTCGCAACGGAGTGGTGGATGTACCTGCTGCTGCCCGTACATTTCCTGATGGGGCCGGTGCATGGGGCCATCGTCAATTGGTGCGGCCACAAATACGGCTACCAGAACTACGACAACCACGACCATTCCAAGAATACACTTCCCTTTGACTTCCTGATGCTCGGTGAATTGTTCCAAAACAACCACCACAAGCACCCGAACAGCCCCAATTTTGCCCAGCGCTGGTGGGAGTTCGACCCGGTTTACCCGATTATGCGGGTGCTGCATTGGGTGGGCGTGATTCAGTTGAGAAGGGCGTGATTATTTACGATTGATTCGATTTACGATTTACGATTTTAGGGGCACATAAGTTTTTGGGCTTTGTTTTGATAAGACTTCAATCTACATGCTACTGCCAAGCAATAGATTTCTATGCAAGCAATTCAACAAAAAAATACAATGCATGCAAATCGAAGATTCAAATAGTGAGTTGTCTTGGATGACTGAAAAAGTCAAGAATGAGATGCTTCAACGAGAAAAAATTGTCAAAGAACAGGATATTGATAGCCTGTTTCTAATTCCAGAAAGCGACTTTTTCAGCATTGTACTGCACGGTATTTTATGTAATCGATGCAATAACAAACCTGAGACTTTAAATTCTACACAAAGAGTTTTGTTTCTTTGTATGCATTTAGAAAATGCAGGGCAAGCAGATAGTATTCTAGCTTTTCTCCAAGAATGGTATCCAGAATATGCAGACGAAGTAGTTTACGCATTAAATGAAATTGGTGCGACAAAGTCAGCTGAAATTATTAGACAAGCTGTTGAACTGCTGCCTAAAAATGGTAGTTGGTTTTTTGACATTGCAGATGAAAGTGCAATAAACTTAATGGAAAAACTTGATAGGGATTTCTCATGTTACCCTGATGGATTTTTGTGTGAACTGTATCGAAAATATGCCGATAAGCATAGGGGTGATATTTGATAAACCAAACTGCAAACACAAAATTCCACCTTCAACCTTGTGCCGTTAATGGAACATACGCTTCAAGGTGACGAAAGAAAATTCACGCAGGCACCCCAATCGTAAATCGTAAATCCCAAAATCGTAAATCGTCACACTGCCTGAATCACATCATACTGCGTCAGCATGTGCAGGCTCCCCGCCCGGTCACGCACCACCACTGCCTGTATTTCCTTCGTCAAATACTTGCCCAATTGTCGGAACGGCATATCGTCCTCCACGATGGGGAACGGCCTCCCCATGACGCTCGTCACGGGCTTTTCGGCATGGAGCAGTGGGTTGTCGAGGAGGTATTTCAGCACTTCGGTCTCGGTCACGCCGCCCACCATTTTGCCGTCTTGGATGACTGGGAGTTGCGAAATATCGTTCTCTTTCATCAAGTTGAAAGCTTGGCGCACGGTATCCGTTGGGCTGACGCTGAAAAAGGTCTTGCTGTTTTTTTGTGCCAATAAGTCCTTGATTTTCAGTTCGGTATCGAGGAAGCCCCGCTCCCGCATCCAGTCGTCGTTGTACAGCTTGCCGATGTAGCGGCTGCCGTGGTCGTGGAAAATGACTACCACCACATCGGTCGGCTTGAGGTGGTCTTTGAGTTGCAGCAGGCCACAAATGGCGCTCCCGGCAGAGTAGCCAAGCAGGATTCCCTCTTCTTTCGCAATGCGGCGGGCCATCACGGCGGCGTCCTTGTCTGTCACTTTTTCAAAATGGTCAATGAGCGAGAAGTCGTAGTTCTGCGGGATGATGTCCTCGCCGATGCCTTCCGTGATATAGGAGTAGATTTCCTTGGGGTCAATCTTGCCCGTTTCATGGTAGGCTTTCAGCGTGGAGCCATAGGTGTCAATTCCCCAAATCTGAATATTTGGGTTCTTTTCCTTCAAATATTTTGCAACGCCCGTGATGGTGCCGCCAGTGCCTGCACCCACGACGATATGCGTCACTTTGCCCTCGGTTTGCTCCCAAATCTCCGGCCCCGTGGTCTCGTAATGCGCTTGGCGGTTGGCGAGGTTGTCGTATTGGTTGAACCAAAAGCTGTTCGGGATTTCTTGGCTCAGGCGCTCCGCAACGGAGTAGTAGCTCCGTGGGTCGGTGGCCTCCACATTGGTCGGGCAGACGATGACCTCGGCGCCCATTGCCCGCAGCAGGTCAAATTTTTCCTTGGATTGTTTGTCGCTGGTGGTGAAGATGCACCGGTAGCCCTTCACGCAAGCGGCGATGGCGAGACCCATGCCCGTGTTGCCGCTCGTGCATTCGATGATGGTGCCGCCCGGCTTGATTTTGCCCTCGGCTTCCGCCACTTCCAGCATCTTGAGTGCCATGCGGTCCTTGATGCTGTGGCCGGGGTTGAAGGTTTCGATTTTGCCCAAAACGAGGCAAGGCACATCGGCCACGACCTTGTTCAGTTTGACGAGGGGTGTGTTGCCGATGGTTTCGAGAATATTTTGGTAGTACATTTCAATTTCAGGTTGCTTGCCCCTTTGAGGTATATTTACTACTATTTTGAATGGGCCGCAAAGGTAGGCAGCCTCTTTTGTTGGAACGGGGAAATTGTTGGAATTGATTCAAAAAAATCATCCAGAAACCAGCAGCCAGAATTGATGCCCCTTTTAATTCAGTGTTAAGCATCTGCATCGGCAAGTCCAACGAAGGCTTGCAACAGGGAGGCAGAGGTGTTCGGGAATTCAATGCCATTTGGGTCTGCAAGGTCACGATGCGGAAAACTTGCAGGAGACACTGGAGCTTGGCCAGTGACCACGCCATCAAACACTGGTTGAATAAACCCGGCACCTCCATCCTTGAGCATTTCTTTAATGGCATGGAAACATTCGTCCAAATCTGACAATCTTGTGGAGGTTGGGTGTGAAAATGAACTTGCCGTACTTCCAGGTAGGGACAGACTGTTTAGGTGGTTTTCCAGTAATCTTTTTCGGAGGTTTTTCAAGGCTAGGCTTCGCCCAAACTCAATGCGGGTATCGAACAATGCTGTGGATAAATTGCCATCGAACATAAACCCTCGCCTATTGAAAGAACCGCTGCCCAAGAAGCACCAAATATCATCAACCATCAGTAAATTGTGCATCAGCCGGATGGGACGCCCAGGGAACCCGATTGGATGGAACAGCAACACCCTTTCTGAATCAACGTTTTTGAGGTGGTTCAGTGCCTTTTCCCTTCGGTCGTATGCCCTTGCGGCAAAGCTCTCGTAACCCTTCCCTACCAAAGGTTCTTTGCTGACAGCTATCACAACTTTTAGGTTCGGGAAAGCCTGCATTTGAGCACCAATCAGCGAAACCAGGTCAGAATTTGGCTTCGGAGGGTCATTGCTGTTATCGGCATTTGCAGGGTTGTTGGGCAAATAATCAGTAAAAGAAAATGCACTTGTTTCCAAATAAATCAATTCTCGTGCAGCTTTTATAGCAGCCATGATGGCGGGCAGTGCATCCCTTTTGCCATGCTTCGCTATAAATGCTTCCCGGCGAAATTCGTTGTAGAGCAAATTGCCCTGCGGGTTTGCGGAAAGGTTGGAAATAGCTGTTCGCAATGCAGTGTTTGTTGAGGTTATTGATGGAACAACGTTTGAAATTTGACTTACCAAGTTGGTCCAATTGCTGGGTAACGCATTCAGGATAGCATCAGGAATGTGTTTTAAATTTGGTGAATCTGCACCCGGGGCTATGTTTTGAAGCAAGGCAACGGAGAAAGTACCAGTTGGGCTGACGGGTGGGGCGGGAGGCAGCCAAGCATTATTGTTGCCAAGTTCTTCAAGCCTAGATGCCAAACCTTTTGTGCGGCGCAAAGCCATACGGGCTAGTTCGTAAGCCAGCAACCCACCATCTGTATGTATCCCTGCACCTAAAAATTCTTCCCCACCTGGGCTGCCGGGGCTTCCTATCCGATGGAAACTGCTTCGACTATCTTTTCTCAACCAAAGGCCGCTCAATATTGCTGACCACTGGCCTGCGCCAATATGGCCTGCTACAATGGTCTCATTGCGGGTCATCATGGGCAACCTCGGCGCCTGCCTTGGCTGTGTTTCATCGCCAAGGCTCAAGGCCACATCCACGGATGAAGCCAAATCAGCGAAACTGCCTATTAGGTTCAATGGGCGGGATGGCAGTCCAAGTACACCGGATGGGGCGATACCTCTTTCCTGTGCCAAGTCAAATGAATTAGTACCGTTGCTAGCCAAAGCCGCATCTGCAACAGCCAAGAGTTGCGGGGCATTGACTTTAGTGCCCAATAGCCCAAAAGACCGTTTTGCACCCGTTCGATTAACGGCTATCAAATCAAAGGATAGCTTTGGGTTTGCAGGAATGGCATCTTCGCTGCGCAAGCCAAAGGGGTTAACAACCACAAATGCTACAGTGCGGTCGCTGTTCAGGATGCCACCAGCTCCGTTTCCCCGTCCTTCCCTTGCATCAGCAAGAAACTTTCTATTGTAAATTCGGATGGCCGTCCCGGGTGAAAGTTGGTCAACGCCCGGGGATTTTTCAGGCACGGTTATTTTCACAAAAACGTCCCGCTTGTCCTTGGGTGTGTCAATAAAATAGGCACTTATTTCCAGTTTTTCAAGGCGACCTGCTATCGGGCCGTCACCACCAGCCGGAAAAACGGGCCATTCAGATTGTGCAGGGGTGGGTGCAACTGAAAATTCACTAGAAATTACCGGTGAAACCACCAAGGCCAACCCTGGAGCATCGGCTATTATCTGGCCAGCCTGTGCCAAAATTTGATTGCCATTTACATGTAATTCAATAGTTTCATTATGGAAGGTTTTGACCTTGAAATCAAGCGAATCATAAGGTGGGTCAATAGCTTCATTTCCTAGGAGGTGCAGCCGTAAATCGTCAGTATAGAGGTTAAGGAAATCTCTTTTCAATACAGCCAGTTGTGATAATGGGCCCAATGGTTGTGGAGCGAAGGCATTGCCAAGCAAACCAAAAGTGGCTGCGCCTATGGCTATTTTTTCTTCGGATGCAGCCGCTGGGGCTTCCACATTTATCGGTTGTAGGACATTCGTCAAACGGTACTGTCCAGTATTGCTATCAACTACAGTAAGGTTGTTCAGTTTTGAAGCACCATCTTGAAAAGGTTTTTTGAAAATAGTAACCAAACGCACTCTGACTTCTGTGCCAGACAGAGTGGCTACCATTTGTCCGAGTTGGGTAGCATTGACCACAGGCGAAGTTGTGCTTGCAAATGGCTTTTCAATCAAAGCAGGGAATTGGGTCATCAATACTGCAAAGACTGCTGCCACCGACATAGGGTCTATGGGCTGCCCTGATTGGTCGTGAACGCTCATTCGCCCACCCGTTAGCCCAATTCGGCTACCCACCGCTAAGACACCTACTTTGGCGCCGATATCTGTAGTATCGTGGTAGGCAAAGTATTTAGGTACTGGGCGCTGTGGGCGGTCCGTACCAGTGGCACGCCCCTCAATTATGGCTCCATAGAGCCTGCACAAACGCAGCCAAACCTGTGGATGAAGTGACAATACCCAAGTTGATACATTTGGAGGGCTACCATTTGGCATGTATAGTCGCTTGGCAAATGCTCTATTAAATAGCCCCCCTACAGGTGTAATCCACTCTCCGTTGGCAAGATTACTCGTCAAACGCATTGTTTGGCCGCTCTCTTCGGTCGGGTTGCCTCCATCTTGCCAAGTAGTTGAAAGCTGTGGATTTGCTATGCCAAGCAGTGAAATTATGTCTTGTATCATTGGTTGTTTTGACCCGAAAATCCGCTTCGGGCAGCGTTTGTGAACTGCTTATATATTGATGGACAGTTTTGCCACAGCGCCATCTGGCGCTGTCAAACGGATATTCAGTTTGCCTTGCCTGATTCCGAATGGTGATGCTGGATAAAAATTCTTCACCACCGCACCATACTTGCATGGGGTTTGTGACCCAGCTTTCGGTTCCCGCAACAAGGTTGAAACCTGTGCATTATTCAGCTTCGCTAGGTCACCGACCTTTACAAGGTGAAGGGCAGTTTTAAACAATAAGACAGCACCAGCAAAAATTGGTGTAAAAGAAATTTCCAACGTGAACTCCCCAAATGGGGATGGCGTTACCCTATTCTTACTTTCAAATGCAAAAAACAGGTCCTTTTGCTTTTTGCGGAACGTTAATCCCTCTAAGTGAGGAGCCTCGTTTACTTCCACAATCCCGCTAATCATGCGTTCCGTAGCACGTTCTAGAGGGTCGGTCAGGCGTATTTTATACAAGTATTTATCTTCCCCCAGGTTAAACCTCGCTTCGAATTGCCTTACCCCGTTTACCTGCACAATTGAATGATATAGCTTGTTGGGAACTTGACCAGCCGCTCCTGGATTAGGTGCCGAATCGGTTAAGAATGTTGAAACCAATGAGGCAGCAGTAAAACTGTTCGATGCATAATCCCAAGGCGTAATCTCAACCTTAAAGCGTCCAAGTGGCGTGGCTTCCAGCAAAGCATCTGACCTGAAACGAAGCCTCAGTTCATTTGAGCCTGTTTGCTCCCCGATTTCATCGCTTAGCATGGGTGGGCCAGTGGGCAGGTTTTCTACTTTCACTAAATTGGACTGTGCTGACCTACCGGCAACCCAACCCTGTGTCAAGTCATTTACACCAACAGCGACGGCTCTGTAGTAATAGGGAAACCAAGATGGTGGCAAAGGGTCAGTGAAATTAAAGCGGAACTGAGAGGCTTCGGCTTCCGTCGCAACAGCAGCCCCTTGTGAATCAAGGCGCTGCCAATCTGCATCTGGGCTCTCATGCAGTGGTGGACCCATTGTATCCACAGTTTTGGCAGAAAATTCCCGCCTAACCTTCAGCAATTCAACCTTTGCAGGCTTTGGGGCTTTGGGGAAACTGCAAGTCAAGGTGGCTGAACCATTTTGGCGAGCAAGTGTAAGCATCG
>JADLHE010000395.1 GCA_020848965.1 Saprospiraceae bacterium | reverse complement strand
CTTCGCCGCCAATGCCGGGATGGAGATGGCTTCTTGGTTCTTTCCGCCCCAAACCCCGGTTTCTTAATTTGAGGTTTATTAAATCATCGCTTTGGCTTTATCCAAACAGCCATTTATGCATCTTCGGAAATTCACGGCTCCAGAACGCCTCGTTGTGGCGGCCACGGTCACGTATGATGACCCGGACCTGTTCCTCCGTAAAACCGCCTCGCTCAAGGGCCTCGTACAAGCGAACCAGACCGGATGCCATTCGGCTGCTTTCCTTGCTGCTGCCAGCGATGTAGATTTTGCTTTTTTCGCCCACATCGTGCTCCGCCAATTGGAAAACTTGCGGGTTGAACCAAAGCGAGGGGGACAGCACCCCTACCCTACCGAACACCTCGCCAAAGCGCAGACCGGCCCAAAGTGACAACAAGCCGCCCATCGAACTGCCGACAATAGCCGTCGTATCGGGGCCGGGCAAGGTGCGGTAGCTGCTGTCAACTTGGGGTTTCAGCTCTTTGATGAGGAATTGGGCAAATTCGAGGCCGCCGCCACCTTGTTTGCCCCGCTTATAAGGCGCATATTCGTAGATGCGGTTCGCCCCGGCATTGTCTATTGCTACAAAAATAGCTTGAAGTTGCTTGGGCATTCGAGCCATAGACTCAGCGATTTTCCAATGTCGGCCACCAAAGGCCGTTTCGGCTTGAAACAGGTTTTGCCCATCGAGGGCATAAACGACGGGGTAATGGCGTTTGCCGCTTTCGTAGTCTTTGGGCAATAGCAAGCGGAGCTTTCTGGGCTTGGGTTCAGACGGAAGGTTTATATCGAAAAACTGAAGCATCGGCAAAAGGGTTTATTCAGGTCGCTTACCACAGCGCTCCCGCCATGCAGCCTTGAACTGTGTGCGGTCTTCTTCGCTCATGTTCCGCCATTTTTCACGGAATTGCTTCCGTCCGGGATGGTTGTGCCCTCCCCCACCCTTGAAGCCGCTGAATAGGATTTTGCTCAGGATGAGCAAGCCCACGGCCTGCCAGTAGCTAAGCGCCGAAACGCCTGTGATGACTCCCGGCAAAATGGCATTCCACAGCAACATGACCACCCAACCCACGAGCAGGACAAAGCCCACGATGGCGAAAGGGATGAAGATGAATTTTTTGCGATCAGGCATGAACATGGCGCTAATAATTTAATAGTTCTTGGTAAAAATTTTCAAGGCGGCTGCGCAAATGCTGCACGGCGTAGCGCTTGCGGGAAATCAGGGTTTTGATGTTTTCGCCCGTCCGGTCTGCAATTTGCTGGAAGGTTTGGTCTTCCAGTTCGTTCCAGACGAACACGTTCCGCTGGTTTTCGGGCAGTTCTTCGAGGGCGGTGAACAGGGTTTCCCAGAACAATTGCCGAAGGTACTCGTCTTCCGGCGTCACGAAATCGGCTAGCAAAAGGTCGTTGAACTGGGTTTCGCCGTCCTCGTCCTCGTAGGCTAGGTCTTCCAGACGGTCGGGGAGGCGCTTGCGGGAACGGTCGGTCAGCTTGTTGCGGGTGACCCGAAAAAGCCATGCCCCGATGTTTTCAATGGAATCCAAGTCCACGAGTTGGCTGAGCTGAAACCAAACATCCTGCAACACGTCCTCGGCATCGGCATCGCTGCCCACCCTTGGCCGAATGAAGCCAAAAAGCCGCTTGCCGTATTCCCGGACGGTCTGGACGATGGTTTGACGTTGTGCCATGGTGGTGGTTTCAGTCACGAAGTTCTATCTTTTGGAACTGACTGACGAACCGGGCCGGGATTTACTTTAAAAGTTTTTGAAAAAAATTGAGTGGCAGCTCAAATCGCTTGACTAAACGAGCAAAGTCAGGCGGCGAATTGAAGTCGCTGCCTGACTTTTACCCTTCTCATTCACCATCATAATGCCCATAAATTCAAGCTTTAATGGCATGCTTTAACACAGGCCGAAAAAAAACGGAACAATTCTTGCACAAAGCAAAATCTCCTTCTCATAAAAACGGATAAAACAACACTAAAGGATTGGGCCAGTTATCGGCCTCCCACGATGTAATTGTATTTTTTACATTTTTGAAACGAACAAACGCTAGGCTAACCACCTTTCCGCTTTGTCCTATTTGTCAGACAATCCACCTAAGCCTTACCTGTTGTTTTTTCCATCTGAAACTGATTTGAAACCGTTTCCGGCCTTCCCTATTCCCGTTTAAACTCCTCAACCCTCCAGGTTTCTGTCGCTTAAATCGAACTGCACTTTCGGTTTGGGTCTAGCTAATTGCCGCAAGGCAAAAGGCCATGCCTATGCCCAGTGTCAGCCATATATTGTCTCATTCATTTAAAACGCATGTTTATGAAGTACATCCCACAGACACTTTGCTTGCTTTTGCTGCCTTTTTTGGCTTTCTCTCAAGAGCAAATTTTATCGCAGCAAGTAAAACAAGCAAAAGCAAACAAACAGGTTTTCGCAAAGCCGGGCCTATTTAAACACGAGGGGCAAGCCAAATCAAATGGCAAATTTGAGGATGTGGTGGCCGAGGGCCAATTGCTCAGCCTCGACTTGAACAACCTGAAATCACTTTATAAATCGGGGCCAGAGGCGCTCGAAATTGAATTGCCAACTGGCGATAAAAAGCCCATCAAACTGGAACTCGTCAGGACACAATTGCTTACCGAGGATTTCACGCTGGTTTCCAGCAACGGCCAACAAACATTGGCATACCAGCCGGGCGTTTATTACCGGGGCATCGTGGACGGAGATGCCGCCTCTTTTGCAGCCATCAGCATTTTTGAGGACGAAATCATCGGGGTGCTCAGCACGCAAAAAGACGGCAATATGGTGCTTGGCAGAACGGACGGCACCGCCAAATCCAGCCACTATATTTTCTACAAAGACAAAGACCTGTTGCTCGACAACAACTTTGAGTGCGGGGCAAGTGAGGACCCCGTTTCCGAAGGAAAAGACCACGCCAACCCAGGCAACGAAAAAGTGGCAAAATGCGTGCGTGCCTACCTCGAAGCTGAGTATGACCTCGTGACCGAAAAAGGCGGCGCTACGGGTGCCACCAACTTCCTCACGGGCCTTTTCAACGCCGTGGCGGCTGCTTACCAGCAAGAAACCATCACGGTGTATATCTCGCAGATTTACACATGGGTAACCCCCGACTCCTACCCCACCAACTCCACTTCCGCTGCACTGACGGCCTTCCGAACCACCCGCCCAACTTATAATGGCGATGTGGCGGCCCTGATTTCAAGGGGTGCTCCCACGGGCGGCGGCATTGCTTGGGTGGATGCGCTTTGCACAACTTATGCTTATTCCTACAGCTATATTTACAGCACCTACAACAACTTCCCGACCTACTCTTGGTCGGTGAACGTCATCACGCATGAAATGGGCCATAACCTTGGCTCTCCGCATACCCATGCTTGCGCCTGGAACGGCAACAACACAGCCATTGACGGCTGCGGGCCTGCTGCCGGTGCCAACGAAGGCTGCAATGGCCCGATACCTACCGCCGGAACTATGATGAGCTATTGCCACTTGTTGAATGGCGTTGGCATTGACTTCAACCTGGGCTTTGGCCCGCAGCCTGGCGATAAAATCCGGACCGAGGTCACCAATGCGACTTGCCTCACTACTTGTGCTTCGCAATGCCTGACCGTGACCACGAGCGGCAGCAACGTAAGCTGCAACGGCGGCAACAACGGCACGGGTATAGCCACCGCAACGGGCGGCAATGGCACCTACACCTACTTATGGTCAAATGGTGCTACCACGCAGACAATCAGCAACTTAGCAGCAGGAACCTACACCGTCACGGTTTCGGCGGGCAGTAGCTGCACGGGCACCGCCACCCGCACGGTGACTGCGCCTGCGGCAATTTCGGGCACAACCGTTGTGACCAATGCAACGGGCGGCCAAGCCAATGGTGCCATCAACCTGACGGTAAGTGGCGGCACACCTGCTTACACCTATTTGTGGTCAAATGGTGCTACGACGGAAGACCTCGCAAACATTGCCGCAGGCACCTACACGGTGACGATTACAGACTCACAAGGCTGTACCGGCACAAAATCAGCCACGGTTGGTAACTCAAGCATGGCGCTCAGTTTTGCAGTAACCAATACCAACAGCGGCCAAAGCACTGGCGCCATCAACCTGACCGTGAGCAATGGCGTGGCCCCATTCACCTATGCTTGGTCGAATGGCGCTACGACGGAAGACATTTCCGGCCTTGCCGCAGGCACCTACTCGGTGACCGTTTCAAGTGCTGTATCTGGCACTGCAACGGTCAGTGCTACCGTGGGAACCAACACTTCTGGCTGCCAGCCATTCCCACATGCCCAAAGCTTCGAGAGCGGCCTTGGACTTTGGACGCAGGCCACCAACGACCAAATAGATTGGACCTTGCTGAACTCGCCAACGCCAACTGCTTCAACCGGGCCTGACGCTGCTTCGCAAGGCACTTATTTCGCTTATACCGAAGCTACAGGCAATTTCAACAAAACGGCCTATTTGGTGAGCCCTTGCTTCAATATTACAGGCATCACCAAATTCACCTTCTCGTTCAATTACCATATGTATGGTTCAAAAACGGGCAATTTGAGGGTGCAGTACAGCTTGAACAACGGCACGACTTGGAACACCGCTTGGAACAAATCGGGCAATCAGGGCAATTCTTGGTACAGCACCTCCATGACTTTCACCAACAATGGCGGAACGAGCATTCTTTTCAGGCTCTATGGCAAAACTGGCAATGGCGAGACGAGCGATATGGCCTTCGACAATATCAATATTGTTCAAACGGCCAGCCTGAACATTGGCGAGGAAAGTGAGGCTACCATTGTGTTGAACCCGGGCACAACAACAATTGAGGCCCCAATCAACCTAAGCCCGAACCCAGTTTCGGAGGAGATGACGCTTGCATTCTACAATGAATTTGCGCAGCAAACCACCGTTACCATTGCTGACCAAACAGGCCGTGCCTTGCAAGTTGTGAACCTCGATGCAGTAGAAGGGAATAACTCTCAAAAAATAAATGTAGCGGGCTTGCCCGTCGGCCTATACTTCCTCACCCTGGAAGACGGCCTGAACCGCCGGGTAGAGCGGTTCGTCGTGCTTCGATAAAACGCATAAATCCTTTACTAACTGTTTAAATCCTTTAGTGGTCGTGCCCCTTCATCGGGGCACGGCCTCTTTTTTTATCCAAAAAAAGCAAAGCCTAGTTTTTCCGCAAAAAATCTACTTTTGGGCAAAACATTTCATCATGAAAAATACAACCACTCGCCGAACCGCCATGAAGAACATTGCCCTTGGCACCGCCACCGCCCTGGCTCTACCCAGCCTAAAAGCTGGGACAACCGTCCACCGTCCACCGACAGCCGTAAGCCGTTTCGGCCACAGCGTCTGCCGCTGGTGCTTTGGCTCCATGAAGCTGGAAGAACTGGCCGAACAGGTGAAGCCGATGGGCATCACTTCCATCGAACTGACCACCCCCGACGAGTGGCCCATCCTGAAAAAATACGGCCTGACCTGCGCCCTCGGCTCACACCCTGAGCAGAGCCTAAGCGACGGCTATAACCAGCCCGGCCTCCACGAGATGCTCAACAAACGCTATTTCGACCTTGCAAAAAAGGCCGCCGATGCGGGCATTCCGACCATCATCGTCTTCTCTGGCAACCGCAAAGGCTTGGATGATAAGCTGGGCGTCGAGTTTTGCGCAAAGGGCCTAGAGCCATTGGCTAAATATGCCGAAAAGTTGGGCGTTCAAGTAGTTATGGAACTATTGAACAGCAAAGTGAACCACCCCGACTACCAGTGCGACCATACCGAATGGGGCGTGGAGTTGGTGGAAAAAATCGGCTCGCCCAATTTCAAACTGCTCTACGACATCTACCACATGCAAATCATGGAGGGCGACGTGATTGCCACCATCAAAAAGCACAAGGACCATATTGGCCACTACCACACCGCTGGCGTACCGGGCCGCAACGAGATTGACGAGACCCAGGAACTCTACTACCCCGCCATCATGCGGGCCATTGCCGATACGGGCTACAATCGTTACGTGGCGCAGGAGTTCATCCCAAAAGCGGCGGACGGCATGGCATCACTGCGGAAGGCGGTGGAGTTGTGCAATGTTTGATTCCGTCGGATTCGAGGGGAGTTTAACTCCTGCCAAAATGGTGGGGAATAGACTGGTAAAATTCGACCAGAGAGGGTTAAGCACCACGTTAGGTTAGAATCCTAATCCCTTCGAATTCGAGGGGATTAGGATTTACAGGTTTAGTTTTAATGTGGTGGAATCCCACCACATTAAAATTCCAATCACATCGGATTCGATGTGATTAACCTGGTCTAACTTGACCAAATTGGATGCTTTTAGGTAACGAATTCGTTAGTTATAGCCTGTTTTGCTAATTCTATCGAATTCGATAGAATTAGGTTTAATTTGGTGGAATTCCACCCAATTAAACCCAGTTCTCTTTCAATTCTAATCACATCGAATTCGATGTGATTAGAATTTCAAAAGACATTTCTATGGCAAAAACACATACATCCTTAGTCGTTGAAAATTTCACGATACGGTTGTACAACATCGAAAAAGAAGATTTCTTCTCGCTTACCGATATGGCAAAGAAATCCAGCTCACGAACAGAAATCGTAATTCAGAACTGGATGAGAGGCAGAAACACAATAGAATTTCTTGGGCTTTGGGAAAGCTTGAACAACCCAAATTTTAATCACATCGAATTCGATGTGATTAAAAGCAAGGTTGGATTGAACACTTTCGTCCTATCTGTCAGTGATTGGGTAAATAGCACCAACGCAATTGGAATCAAAGCAAGTGCAGGCCGCTACGGCGGCACCTACGCCCACAAGGATATCGCCTTTGAGTTTGGGTCTTGGCTGAACCCATCTTTTAAGTTGTTGATAATCAAAGAATTCCAGCGCCTAAAAACCGACGAATCCACCCGCCTCGGCCTCGACTGGAACCTCAAGCGGCAACTCGCCAAGGCCAATTGGTACATCCACACCGAGGCCGTACGTGAGCACCTCGTGCCCATCATTGATTGGAACACCCGCCGGGAAGCCTACGCCCAAGCCAGCGAGGCCGACCTGCTCAACCTCTCCCTTTTCGGCATGACTGCCCGTGAGTGGAAGGCCTCCAACCCCGAACTGCCCGGCAACCTCCGTGACCATGCCTCCACCGAACAACTGCTCGTGCTGGCCAACCTACAAAGCCTCAACGCCAAGCTGCTCGAATGGGCCAGCCCCCGTGACCAGCGCCTCGAAATCCTCAACAAAACGGCAAGGGAACAAATGGAAATCCTTGTGGACACCCGTGCCTTGCAGAACATCGGGCAGTTGCAAGAGGGTAGCAGTTCAGGGTTAATAGAAGGTTGATTTTCAATGTTTTACCACCTTTAACAACACCATTTTTGACAAAAAAACACCTTCCCACTCTCTCACCCTCTCACATCTCTCACTCTCTCACCCTCTAAAAAAAATGCGACGCCAGTTACCCCAGCGCCGCACAAGCTTAATTACAGAAAACTCTTTTTGGTTTCAGGGTCGGGGTTCAGGTTTCAGGGCAGCACTCCCCTGAAACCCGAAACTAGAAACCTGAAACCCTTTAGTTCTTGCCAAAATTATAGCTGAATCCCAGCGTTACGTTCGTCCCGAAGCGCTGGCCAACGACCTTCGTGTCTTCTTTTTCGTCAAATTTCCCATTATCGTTTTGGTCTTGGTAAAATACTGCCGCTTGGTTCAACAAATCGCCAACGGTCAGTTTCAGCTCGGCATTTTCACCGATTTTCTTCACCAACTGGCAATCCAACACCGTGCGGGGGTTCTCCCAAGTGTGCAGGTATTGGTCTTGTCCCACCACCCAGATACGGCGGCCAATGCGGTTCACGAGCACCGTTGCGCTAAGGCCGAGGTTGGTATTGTCGTAGCTCAAGCCACCATTAATCAGGTAAGGTGATTGGCCGAACAAAGGCCGCTCCTGTGCGCCCGGTATCTTGCTCACGTCCACGTCGGAGTAGATATAGGAAAGGTTGCCGAAGAAGGTGAAATCACGCATTGCGGCAGCGATGCGGCTCAGTTTCAGGCGGTACTCCAGTTCCACGCCGAGGTCAATGGCGCTCGGCACGTTTTGCCATTGGAAATTGCGGGTACCAGCGCCCTGTGCGTTGTTGAACACCTGTTCGATGGGGTTTTTGAAGTGCTTGTAAAACACCGAAGCGGCAAAATACTGCGCTCCTTTGCGGTAAGTCTCAAAACGCAAATCGGCATTGAGGATATTGGTGCGCTGCAAATTCGGGTTGCCGTCCACGCCCGCAAAAAGGAAGAAGTCGAAGAAGGAGAACGGCGCCAACTCCCGGAAGTTGGGGCGGGCAACGGTCTTGGAAATGGAGGCCCGCAAATTGGTGCTGTCGCTGAGCGAATAGATGAAATGGGCGCTCGGCAACACATCCACGAAGGTCGTGTCCAAAATGACGGGCGTAGTGCTCAACACCTTGAACGAGTTCAGTTCTTGGTGGAATTTTTCCACCCTGGCCCCGCCAATGAAGCGCAGCCTGTTCGTCAGGGACTGCTCCACCATTGCGTAGCCAGCCGAAAGCGTCGAACCAGCGTCGTAGCTATCGGAGCGGTCCGTGGTTTCTTTCATCCTAAAGCCCTGCTCGCCAATGTTTTCAGGTGCGAAAATCTGGTCAATCGGCAGTGAGTATAGCTCCTGCGAAGTCTGGAAAGAAGCAATGAAGCCAAACAACCGGGCGTTGAAGTCCCTCGATTTGTCTTCCCACAAGCCGCCGACCTTGAAATTGCCTTTCTTTTTATTGATGAAATAAGGCACCGTCACATCCACTCGGCCAGTCAGGAAGTTCTCTTCTTGCTCCGCAAAAAAGTTGCCCGCATAGTTGGGGGAAGGGTTGCCGAAAGGCACCACCGCCGTGTAAGGCTCTTCGCTGGAAGCATCGAGGTTTTTCAGGTAAAGCATCCTGCGGTAAGATGGAATGTCACGGCTGAGGCGGGAGTAGCCAAGGCCCCAGTTCAGTTTGATTTGGCGGGCAGTGAGCGCATGTTCGCCGAGCAATTGGCTCGAATACATCCGGTTGCTGGTGTAAAACATGGCGTTGGACTGCACGTTTCGGGCCTGCTCGATGTCCGTGCCCGTGCGCTCGAAAAGCTGGTCTTCGCTGCTGTTGGTCAGCGTATTGTTCCACTGGATTTTGCTGCGTTCGCCGAGCTTGTAGGCGAAGTTGAGCAAGCCGCCCACGTTCACCGAGTTCTTGTAAATGCGGTCGTAGTAATTGTAAAGCTGCGTAAGGTCAACGTTGTAGTCGTTGCGTTCGCCCGTCACGATGCGGGGCGTATTGTTGTAGGTGAGCGCTCCCACCATGCCCAGTTTGCCAAAGCTGCGACCCGCCGAAAACTGTAGGCCGAGCGCTGGGCGCATCATGGATTCTTTCTGGATTCCCCAGTCATTGGGGAAAGCCTTGGCATACTTCGCCTGATTGGTCGAGTTTACGTTGAAAGTGTCACGGCTTATGTTTTTCAGTGCCGATGGCAATGCCCGTGTGCCGTCGTCGAAGCCGAGCCAGTCGGTCTTGCCACTTTTATAGGTGAGGTATTCTTGACCAGTGCTTTGTGAATTGTAGCCCGTACTGAGGCTGAGACTGGAGAAGCCTTCCTGTGGAATTTCTTTTGTGTTCAATTGCACGACGCCGCCCGCCCATTCACCGGGAAGGTCAGGTGTAGCTGTCTTGAAAATCAACAAGTTATCGAGCAAGTTGGCTGGGAAGATGTCAAAGGAGAAAGCCCTTTTGTCCGGCTCGGTGCTGGGCAGGCTTAGGCCGTTGATGAGCGCCGTGTTGTAGCGGTCGGCGAGGCCCCGGATGACCACGTAGCGGTTGTCCTGCACACTGGCGCCAGCTACCCGCTTGAGTACATCGCTGGTATTGCGGTCGGGCGAGCGCTTCATCTGGTCGGCAGAGATGCCTGTCACCACGGCCACGCTTTTTTGCTGGAGCAGCATCAGGTTGGCGTTGGAATTGCGTTTTGCGCCAGCCGTCACCACCACTTCCACGAGCGTTGATGCTTCTGTGCCGAGGGCAAAATCCATCTTGATGTTCTCGCCGCCCTTGATTTCCAGTTCGGTCACTTTTTGGGCCTGATAGCCCGTGAAGCTGATTTCCAAAGTGTATTTGCCGGGATTAAGTTTTAGCTCATAAGAGCCATCAATATCGGAAACCGTTCCGCCACTGGTTTCTATAATGAGCACCGAAGCACCAATGAGTGTCTCATTATTGGTTTCATCGGAAATGACGCCATAGATGCGGCCAGTTTGGGCAATGGATACGCCCATTGCGAAGCAAGCAAGGAATAAGATCGCTAGGAGTTTTCTGTAAGAAATCATAAAAATGGATGTTTTGAAATGACGCTGCAAAGTTCTGGGGAGTGCTGCGCAAATCCGGCTTTTCCATATTAAGTTTGGGTTAAGCGAATATTAAGTTTTTGGGCTTTGCCAAATGAAAAAGCCGCCCAGCAACTCGTGCTGGGCGGCTTGCCAAATAAATGGTAATAGATTGAGTACGAATTACTTAACCACGCTCAACCGAACCGTCTGCTGGCCTTCGGCTGAAAGCAGTTGGAGGAAGTAAACGCCTGCGTTGAGGCCATTGGCGTCAATGCTGTGGCGGTTGAAGCCTGCACGGAACTCGCCATTTGCGGAGCGCACCACCCTGCCGTTCAGGTCGAGCAGTTGAACGTCCAACTCCAAGGCGTTTCTCAGCATGAACTCAACAGTGGCAAGGCCGCTCGTAGGGTTCGGGAATACTTTCAAAGCAGTGAGGCCCACTACTTCCTTCGTGGCAGTGAGGCCGACGGTGGTGGTGGTCTCAGCCACGCAACCACGGGCCGAGGTCACGGTCAGTGTCACGTCAATGGCACCCACGTTACCTGCGTAGGTATGCGTTGGATTTTCGTCTGTGCTGGTATTGCCATCGCCAAAGTCCCAGAAATAGCTGGTTGCGCCAGCAGTAGTACCTGTGAACGCTACTTCGTGGTCGTTGGGCGTGAAGGAGATACCGGGTGTCAAGCCATAGTTGATGGCATTGGCGTAGTCGGCGTTGATGGGGTCCCACTCCGTCCAGCAATCAGTCCAGTCAGTGTCGCCCATAGCGCCACGGTAGGTCGTTGTGGTGAAAAATGGGTCCATAACCGTCGGGCTGGTGAAGTCGGCGCCAGCAAGCAGCGGCGAGCCGGTGCCGGGGCGGAAGTCGGGGTTGCCTGCAAAGTTTGTCGGGTCCACCAATTTCAGGTCGGTATAAGACGCCAAGCTGTCGTTGCCAGAGGTATTGAACTCATTAAAAATGGCGGGTAGCGAGGCTGCAACGGTTGTTGCAACGTTGCTACCGGTTTTGTTGGCCAATGTATTGGCTACAAATTCCACATCGCCGGAACTAGTGAAACCATCGTTGGTGCAAGCGCCATCAAGCAGCAGGCCGATTGGGAAACCCGTCAGTGCTGAGTTGAAAACATCAAGGTAGGAGCAGCGGCGGATATGCGCAGCCCGCTTGAAGTTGGTATTGATTGTAGCTGAAAAATCGAGTGGGCCGAGGAGGGTTACGTTGCTGAAATCGGCGTCCGTTTTCGGGCCGTTGGTAGTGCCCTGTGCGTCGTTGTCGGACTCAAAACCATTGGAGCCGCTCACGTCGGCGATGTTCGGGTCGCTGATGCCGAGCACCCACTGTTTTTTGCCTTGGTAACCAAAATCGGTATCAAACATATCGTCAACCGTGCGGAAAGTGACGAGGAACTTGCCGTTCACCGTGCCGCCGAACCATTCGTAGGCGTCGTCGCCGCCATAGCTGCTCTGTACGTGCTCGATGATGGTACCTGTGCCCACCCCACCGAGGGTCAGGGAGTTCAGCTCGTTGTTGGGTTGGAATGGAATGCCCGCAAACTCAATGCGGACGTAGCGAAGGGTTCCGGAGTTGTCGGCAGCGTCAGTGCCTCCGTAAAATGCTTCGCTGCAACCACCTTCCACGGTCGCTTCGCCAGCAGGCACGTTGATGGGCGCTTTGCCAAGCAATACAATGCCGCCCCAGTCGCCGGGTGCACGTTGGCCAACAGGCTTGTTGGAGGTGAAAACGATGGGCTGTGTCGGGGTGCCTTCGGCAATGAGCTGTGCGCCCCGCTGGATGATGAGCGCAGCGCCTTCGCCCCTGATGACCGTGCCCGGCTCAATGGTCAGGGTAGCACCTTCCCGAACGTAGAGGCAGCCGTTTTGAAGCACATAAATCTTGTTCTTCGTCCAAGTCGTGTTGGCTGTGATGCTTTCACCAACGATGGTCACGGTCGGTGCTTGAACGCCGTTTATCGTTTTGCAGATTTCGTTGGGGCAACCAGCGGTCGTTTTTGCCGTGAGGCAAACGGTGTAGTTGCCAGCGGCAGCGTAGGTGTGCGAAAGGCTGGCCGCAGTCGAGGTTGTGTTGTCGCCAAAGTTCCAAGTATAGGTATTGGCACCTGTAGAGGTGTTTTGGAACACCACCGTTGAGCCGTTCACGGAAAAGGTGAAATCGGCGGTTGGGTTCGGGTTCACGGTCACGGTCGTTGCATCGGAAACGGCGGTGCAGCCACGGCTGTTGCTCACGGTAACGGTGTAGCTGCCAGCTGCATTTACAGTAATCGTTTGCGTGGTAGCGCCATTGCTCCAAAGATAGCTGAGGCCATCTGGTGCGCTGAGGGTCACACTGCCGCCCGTGCAGAAAGTCGTGGCACCGCTGGCCGTGATGGTCGCTAGGGGTTTGTAGTTGAGGCCCGCAGTTTCGTAGTTGGCGTTAATAGGGTCGAACTCGCACCAGCAGGCCGTCCAGTTGTTGTCGCCGAAGGCGCCACGATAGGAAGTAGCTGTGAAAAAGCCGTCGTTCAGTTCAGGTGCCGTGAAGTCGGAGCCGCTAAGGAGCGGGGAGCCACTCATCGGGAGGTAGTTCGGGTTGGTGGCGTTAAAGGGGTCGGTGGCCATTACATCGCTCACATTGGCGAGGATGGTATTGTCCGTTTGAAGCTTGGTCTTTACGCTCTGGAAAGTAGTTGCCGTTGAATCCACCAAGGTGGTCATGCCAGCATAGACGTTGTTTTTCAGGAATACATCGGTTCCGTTCAAGTAGCCGTCCACGGTGCAGGAGCTTTCAATGCGCAGGCCCGTTGGGAAGCCCGTGAAAACGGAGTTGAAGGCATCCAAATAAGAGCAGCGGCGGATATGGTTGCCTCGCTTGAAGTTGGTGTTGATGGTGGTGCTGGGGGTTTGCAGTGGGCCGAAGATGCTCACATTGCTGAAGGTCGGATTGGTTTTTGGGCCGTTGGTAGTGCCCTGTGCGTCGTTGTCGGACTCAAAACCGTTGGAACCACTCACGTCGGCAATGCTGGGGTCGCTCACGCCGAGCACCCACTGGTTTTTGCCTTGGTAGCCAAAATCGGTGTCGAACATATCGTCCACCGTTTTATAGGCCACTATCCATTTGCCGTTCACCGTGCCGCCGAACCATTCGAAGGCGTCGTCGCCGCCGTAGCTGGTCTGCACATGCTCAATGGTAGTGCCGCTGCCCACACCACCGAAGGTGAGGGAGTTCAATTCGTTGTTTGGCTGGAACGGGATACCCGCAAACTCAATGCGCACATAGCGCAATGTACCAGAGTTGTCGGCAGCATCGGTGCCACCGTAGAGTGCCAAGGAGCAACCACCTTCCACGGTAGCCTCGCCAGCAGGTACGTTGATGGGCGCTTTGCCGAGCATGACAATACCACCCCAATCGCCAGGGGCACGTTGGCCAGCGGGCTTGTTGGAAGTGAACACGATGGGTTGCTCCGCCGTGCCTTCGGCAATGATTTTGGAGCCTCTCTGTATGATGAGGGCTGCGGCGTCACCTTTGATGATAGTGCCCGGCTCGATGGTAAGCGTGGCGTCATTGGTGACATAGAGGCACCCGCCTTGCAGCAGGTAGATGTTGTTCTTTGTCCAAGTGGTGTTCGTGGTGATGTCGGCGTTCACAACGACTTGCGCCATTGCGGAGCAAACGGCCACCCATAGTGCTAAAAATAGGAGTACAAACTTTTTCATAGAAAATTGGATTGTGTAGAAATATGCCCCAAAAGGCGACGCAAAACTCCCAAGGTGATGTGAAGCGGATATTAAGCCAAGGTGAAGAAGGGGTTAAGCCAAGGTGAAGAAATTGTGAAGCGGCATTGGATGAGTGGCGTTTAAAGGCTTTTGCCGTAAAAAAATGACCCAAACCTGCTTTTACTACCTAAAATGGTAATGCCTTATATTTTGAAGGGGCCTATTGGCGACGCTAAATTTGTAGGTCGGCATCCAATCGTGTTGCGGACAATAAAAACTACAAAATTCAAACGCCAGCCCTTATGAAAATCAGGATTCCCGGAAAGGAAAAACCCAGCGCAAGCCATACAACCGAGTTCAATGCCTATTCCGATTTTTTGGAAACGGCCTACGAAATCTCCAAAACCCGTGAACCGGGCCAGCAAGAACCTGATCCAATTAATGTGGATGAGGAGCAACTCGTGGAAGTCATTTTTTCTGATGGCACCACTTGGTACGCACATGCTGGGGAACTGCCCCAATTGCTTGGGTACGAACCCTTGCGCTCCGCAGATGGCGTTTTCGACTTGCCTACTGAAATACCGTTGACCAATGGGCGAGGTGGCATTGGAAAGAAAATAGGACTTGCGCTGCTGCGCTTTTTCAAGCCAAAACTCATGGAGCATGTTGCGGAGCAAGGGGCAGAGATGATCGCCGAAGCATTGGAGAAAAAAGCAATCGGCAAATCGGGCGAAGGGCTTTACCTGGTTTCTTCTGAACTGAAATTGTTCTCCCTCGAAGGGCAACAGCATGTACTTGACCTCAGCCGCCCTGTGCTCTTGCTGATTCACGGCACGGCGTCGCATACCGCAGGTTCCTTCAAGAAACTGCCCGGCAACCAGAAGGAATGGGAGAACATCCGCAAGATTTACAAATCCAATATCATTGCGCTGGAGCACCGCTCATTGACCAAAAGCCCGGTCGAAAACCTGCAACTCCTGCTCGAACAATTGCCCGACAAAATCACCCTGCACCTGCTCACCATGTCGAGGGGAGGGCAGGTTGGCGAGCTGCTCTGCCTTTCCACCACTTCCTCCACATTCCCCGATAGTGCGGCCAAATACTTGGCGGCACATGGCCGCCAAAAAGATGCCGAGTGCCTGATTGGCAAAAATGGGCAAGCTGACAACTCATTGAGCATCAAACAATTGGTGAGTAAAAAACAGGTGAAGGTGGAGAAGTTCGTGCGGGTAGCCTGCCCGGCCCAAGGCACCAACCTGCTCAACAACCGCATTGACAAGGTGCTGAACACCTTGTTCAACCTCTCGAAATTGTTCACGAACCCCGTAGGGGACATCATCATCGGGGAGCTACAGGCGCTGACCATCGCCATTGCGCAGCAGCGCTATGACCCAGATGTACTGCCCGGCCTGGAAACAATGGTGATGGGGTCGCCGATTCCGAGCTTAATCAATAGCGTGCAGCAAAGCAGCGACCCTGGGCACGACCTTTACGTGCTGTCCGGCAACTCCCACATGGACAGCCTGCTGAACATCTTGGTTTGGCCCGTGGCAAGGCCCGTTTTCCGAACCGACAACGATTTCATTGTGGACACCGATTCGATGGTGCTGGGCTTCCGCCGGGCGAGTCGGGCCTATTATCGGCACATCGAGGGCAACAAGATTTACCACCTTGGGTATTTTGGCAACGCCAATGCGGTCAGTTCCATCCGCTCGGCTTTGGAGCACAAGGCTGGCTCCGTGCCACCCAATTTTAAGGAAATCAGGTATGGGCAAGAGAACCGTGGCCTGTTCGGCCTACCCGACGGCAGCCTGAAACTTGTGAAACCATCCGGCCAAAAGCCGATTGTTTTGCTGTTGCCGGGCATCATGGGCTCCAACCTGAGCGAGAACGGCGAAGAGGTTTGGATTGACTACGGTCTGATGCTCTTGGGCGGCCTGAAACGGCTACAGTACAATGCCGCTGCGAACAACGTGAAGGCAAGCTCCATCATTCGGGACGCCTACGGCGAATTCCACGATTTTTTGATGAAAAAAGGGTTTGACGTGGTGGTTTTCCCCTTCGATTGGCGGCTCGGGCTGGAGCAATCGGGCAAGTTGTTGGCCGATAAAATCAAGGAATGCCTGAATTCGGCCCCCGGCAAACCAGTCCATATCGTTGCGCACAGCATGGGCGGCCTAGTGGCTCGTGACGTGATGGTGAACCACAAGGCAACTTGGGAACTGCTGAAAGAGCGGGACAGCGACTTCCGTTGCATTTTGCTGGGCACACCTTGGCAAGGCTCTTACCTGATTCCACAGGTGCTGACCGGGCGGGGCAATACCATCAACTCGTTGGCTAGGCTTGACCTAGCGCACAGCAAAAAGGACTTGCTGTCGTATTTTTCACTTTACCCGGGCATTTATGACCTGATGCCAATTGACGAGGAAGCCCATGAATTTGACCAAAAGGCACTCTGGGAAAAAGTGATGAAGCCCACGACCGATGACAATTGGGTGTTGCCGGAGCAAGCCGCATTAACCAAGGCAAGGAAATACCTTGAAAAAGCCCGCAAAGCCGAGCCAGACTGGAGCAATATCTATTATATAGCTGGCAGGAGCGACACCACCGTGAGCAATTTCGTGCTGAAAAGCAGGTACGGCCATGTCATCAAATCGAAAAAAACTGCCGATATTCTGGAGGAGATGAAGCGCTCCAAGCAATACAGCCTGGTGTTTACCGCCACGCCCCGTGGCGATGGGAGCGTAACTTGGGACATGGGCATTCCACCGGCCATCCGGGAGCGGAAGCTCAATTTGTATTACATGGACACCGTTCACGGCGAGCTGGCCAACGACGAACGCTATTTTGAAGGCATCCACGAATTGTTGCAAAATGGCATCACCAGTCGGCTCATGCGCTCCGAGCCTTCTGTCCGCAGTGCCGAAGAGGTCGAACTGCTGCCTGTGCCGTACCTTCCGAACGACCCCGACGGCCTAGTTCGCTCTATGTTGAACATGAAAACAGGCGCTTTCATTGAAAGGAGCGGGAATGAGGACTTGCCACCACTGAACGTCTCTGTCATCAATGGCCACCTGAAATTTGCGGCCTATCCCCTGTTGGTGGGGCATTTTGACCGGGAAGGCATCGTGAACGCCGAGCGGGTGCTCGATATTCAAATGCGGTTTGCCCTGACGCAACGGGAGCGGATGGGGATTTATCCGGGTGCGATTGGCAGCAACCTCGTGCTGCTCCCCACCGAAACCTGCATGCACGGGGCCGTGGTGGTGGGCTTGGGCAGCCAAGAAACGCTCACGCCGCACACCCTCAGCCTTACCGTGGAAAAAGGCTGCCTCGCCTATATGCTCGACGAAGCCTGCAACTGTGCGCAAGATGCCGTCAAGCAAATTGGTCTTTCCTCCTTGCTTGTGGGCAGCAGCTACGCCAATATGTCGCTGTCCAGTTGCATGACCGCCATTTTGAACGGCATCATCAATGCAAACCGGCACATATTGGAGTTTGGCGCAAGTGGGCCGCAGATTACGGACGTGGAGTTTGTGGAACTATACCGGGACCGGGCCGAGGTGGCCTACTACATGCTGCACCAAATTGCCAAGGATGGCAATGGGCTGAATCTCAGCATCGCAAATGGCATCGAGCTGAAAGAAGGCGCCCGCACCATGATGGACCTCGACGAAAGCCGCTCTTGGTGGACCCGCATTTCGGCCCTTACAAAAGATGACCTAGACTGCAAAAAAGGCATTTATATGAGCGCCTCCACCAACAAGGCCAGGGTGGAAGAACGCAAAGTGAACATCAACCCTCGCATTATTGAAGCACTATTGAGGGAAAATGCAAAATCAACGCAATGGGACACCGTGCTGGCCAAGACGCTTTTTGAGATGATTATCCCGAATGATTTCAAAATTGTCTTCCGAAACCAGCACAATATTCAATGGATTCTGGACAAAACGACGGCTCACTTGCCCGTTGAACTGCTGCATTACGATGCCAATGCCAATTTGCCCATCGGGGCCACAGCGGGCATGATACGCCAAATGGCCACCCCGGACAGCCGCCAAGTGGCCAACCACGTGACCGCCAAGTCGGCACTGGTCATTGGCGACCCGCTACTGCCGTTGAACCAACGTACTTCGCAATTGCCGGAGGCAGAAAGGGAGGCCATTGTCGTGGATGAACTGCTTCGCCAAAACAAATACGAAACCCGGATGCTACTCAAGCCCAGCGCTACGGATGTTTTCAAAAGCCTTTACTATGATTACCGGGTCATCCATATTGCAGCGCACGGGGTCATTGACTATGGCGAAGACCACGAAACGGGCATTTTGCTGTCTGATGGCACGGAAGAATTCGTGCTCACCACGGCGGCCATTGACCAAATTAGCAGCACGCCCGAATTCGTCTTTATCAATTGCTGCTACATGGGCGAGGTGGACCCCGAAAAGGAACGGCATTTCCGGGACAGGTTTCGGCTGGCCGCCAATATTGGGCCACAGTTCATCGAGAACGGGGTACGGGCGGTGGTGGTGGCTGGCTGGGCGGTGAACGATAGTGCGGCCAAGCGTTTCGCCGAGGTTTTTTATGAAAAAATGCTGAACGGCGCTGAATTTGGCGAAGCCGTGAAAACCGCCCGAAGGGTCTGTTTTGAGGAATTCCCAAACACCAATACCTGGGGCGCTTACCAATGCTATGGCGACCCGTTCTACCAATTGAACCAAACTACCCCGGTGTTTGGCAATGGCAACGGCCCTTTTATCCTGCCCAAAGAGGCCATGATAGCCTTGGAAACCTGGCTGAACAAGGCGAAATCTGACGGGTATCCCACTGAAGTTTTAGTGAAGGACTTAACGGCCATCAGCGAAAAAATCAGGCTATCCGATTTTGGAAACAACTATGGCGTGCTGGAATTGGAGGCCCAGTGCTACGCTGAAATTGCCTTGATTGAAAAAGCCATTGAACTGTTCCAAAAACTGTTCTCCATCAGCAATGCGCAGTATTCCTCCAAAACCCTGGAACTGTACTACGACCTGCGTGGAATGCAACTGGAACCTATGAAACAGGCAAACGGAGGCAAGTCGGATAGGTCGGGCCAAGCGCCCGATTTTACGAACCTCATCAACAAAATTGAGGCGCAAAAAGTGTTTCAGGGCGACACTTACGAGCGAAATTGCCTGCTGGGACTCACCTATCGCCGAAAAGCAGCGGCACCGGGCGGCTCCCTGTCCGATATTTCCTTTATGTCCATCCATTTCCAGAACGCCTTTGAATTGAACAATGGCAGCTCCGTCAGTGCCAAATACCATGCGCTGGCCAATTGGATTACCGCCGCTTGTTTGACCGTCACCGACGTTGACGCCCTCGTCAAAAGCACAAAAGACGCCAGGGCCATCTTGAAAAAAGAACTACAAACGCTGGCCGATTCAAAGCGGCACAAAGATTTTGACCAACTCTATAAATCGGTCATGCTGAACGAGTGCGAACTGCTTTTCATCACCGAGAAAAGCAAGCATGTAAGCACCGTAAATCGGATTAAATCCGACTATGAAAAAGCGCTGAAACTATCTGGCTCCCGCCGCACCAAAATGGAAAAAGTGGAGCAAATGCGGTTCCTTCGCAAATACGCTGGTGCTTATGTAGGTGCCAACAAGGAGCTATACCAAGCGGCCATAGAAGAACTGTTTGTCTTTTACAGAAAGAAATTATAGCATTCGCAACGCATTGATTAGCAAGTTATTATGAAGACAGGAGCTTGGTGCGGCCTGCACCAAGCTCACTCTTTTAGCCACCCAGCCGCTGGGTTGCCGCCGGGCCGCAGCTTCACCGACTGCTCCCAAGCCGCCTTTGCTCCCGCCACATCGCCGAGTGCCTTGCGGCAGATGCCGAGGCGGTTCCAAGCTATCACAATCTTGGGGAACAACTTCGTGTAAACCTCAAACAGCACCACGCCCTCGGCCCATCTCTCGGCTTCCTCCAAGCGCTTCCCTACCCCCAGCAATTGCATGTCGTTTTCAAAATCGAAGCCCGCATTGCGCAGCACGGCATCGCTGTTTTCGGTGAAATAAGCCGCCCCTTTTTCCAGCAAGACCTGATAGACGGCATTGGTCACGGGGTTGTTTTCCCAAGGCTCCCCTTTCGGCAGTTCCCGCTCGCCCTTGCCATCGAGGATGCTCATGATTTGCAGGGAAATATCGTCGGAAATCCAGTCATTCGAGTTGCTGGAAGCGATGATGCACAGGTCGTTCACGGGGTCGAAGCTCATGATGGCGTTATAAACGCCGTTGCCGCCGTTGTGCCAAATCATGCGGCGACCCTCCACCTGCTGCACTACCCAGCCGTAGCCGTAGTGGCTGTGTCCTTCGGGGTCTTCTGCGACGTGGGGCGTCCACATTTTTTCCACCAGTTCCTTTTTCAGCACCGTCCCATTGCGCAGCGCCAAATACCAGCGGTACATATCGCCGACGGTGGAGAGCACGCCGCCATTGGCCCGCAGGTGCCAGCCCGGCCCGTCGGGCAGCCAAGGGCGGTCCATTGCGGTGCCCCAGCGCTCGCCGTTGCGGTAGCCCACGGCCAGTTCTTCTTTTATAAAACCGGGGATGAGATAGCCCGTGCGCTTCATGCCAGCGGGCAGCCAGAGTTTTTCCCGAAGGAAAGCCTCATAGCCCATGCCGCTCACCCGCTCCACGATGATGCCGAGCAGACTGTAACCAACATTGGAATAATCGTAAGCCTCGCCCGGCACGGCGTTCAGCGGCGTTTCGAAGGCCAGCTTCGCAAATTGTTCGGCATTCAGGTTGTCGTAATCATCGCCGATGGCACCGGGGAAGCCCGCCGTGTGCGTCAGCAATTGGTGGAGGGTGATGCCCGCTTTATCGGCGGGGGCTTCCTTGAAAAATTGGCTTATTGGGTCATCCGTGCTGAGTTTGCCCATTTCCACCAGCTTCATAATGGCCGCCGCCGTGAACTGTTTGGTGACGCTGCCGATGCTGAAAATGGTCTCGGCGGTCTGTTTATGCTTGGCGTCCCGGTCGGCATTGCCGAAGCCGTTTTCGAGGAGGATTTTGTTTTTCGAGGCAACGAGCACCGAGCCGCTCCAGCCATTGTTGGCCGATTTTTGCAGGTAGGCGTTGAGTTGGTCGGTGGTGGTCGGCTGCGCCAAAGCGGCTGCGGCGACAAACAGGAGCAAAAGCAAATGGATGGTGATTTTCATTGCGCTGAAAGATTTCCGGCAAAGTTCTGCTTTTGCTTTCGGCCCGTGGCGGGTGGGAGGTTAATTAAGGTTAAATGTGGTTAATGGGCAGTCAATTATTCAACAATCTGCTTTTCATTTGGCTTCCCCGAAGACCTTTGATTAGGCATAGGCTTGGTTACTTTACCCACTAGCTGCGTTATTTATCAAACACCAACTAAGCGTTAATAATTATGGTCGAGACAAGCAAGTTTTCATTCTCACTTAAGTTTAAAATCTTATTTATCGTTTTAACGGTCAATCTATCATTCATTGCCTGCCACGATGATGCAAGCACCGCAAAAACGATGGAAGCCAGCTTCCGCCTTGCTTCCAATACTTTGGCAGGTGAGGCTATTGACGAAAAACGGCAAATCCGCTCAATCCTATCCGATGAAGCCAAGGCAAAGTACTCAAAAACTGGCGAGACCTTGAACAGTATTGATTCCTCCTATTTTCCAACAAAGGATAGGTTAAACAGGATACAACAGGCTTTTTTGAAAGAAAGCATGAATCAATCTCAAGTTTCAGATAGTCTGAAATCAGCTTTTGTATTGATTAAAGGCTTTATTGAGGATGCTGTTAATTCTTATTCAAATCTCCTAAATGAGAGCGGTACACTATACGGATTAAGGGAAGCGGAAATAGGAAATTTGGTGCAAAAAATGAAAATCAGAAAGGATTCTACGCTTTTGCTGCTAACTCCCACAAAGGGATTTGAATCCATGCTATGGTTGGCGAAGTGTGAAATGGACATGGAAAGATT
>JADLHE010000394.1 GCA_020848965.1 Saprospiraceae bacterium | reverse complement strand
TTGAGGCTGAAGAGGAACGCCGTAAGCGCAGGGGCTTATGGTGGTTCTACGGCGAACTTGGCCTACTACTATTAATTGTATTGTTTTTGAACGCTAACAACCATTCCAAGTTGGACAAGCAAGCACTGCAAGATAGTAGGGTAACTACATCATCATCAATTAATGACAAACCATTGTCAATAAATGACGAGGAAGTAAAAACCAAATCAGAGGCCATCGAAAATACAAGCAAAGCTGAAACTCTATCCAATGCTAGTTCAAATAGTAAGCTTGAAAAAACTGGGTCAATAACCCAATTCAATAAGCATTCGAAGCAAGCGATTGCTGCGAATGGTTTTGGGAAAACAGTTAATTTCCCCACTAAAATCAAGGACAAAAAAACAGGCTCAAATAACGCATCAGGCAACACCAAAGAAGGAATATTTGGCACAAAAACAGCGGATAAATCATTGAATCCCAACGATATAGAATTAATTGCACAAAAAGAGTCTAACCTAGTTTCAGGAAATAAAACTGCGACTGATTCTGCATCGTCACTCAACTTAGCTTCTAGGGTTCTTAACCTTGAAAATATTGCTATTTTAAGGCCGCATTTAATTTCAATTTCAGAGGAAAAAACATTGGCCACAGAAGTTCAGAAAATAATACCCGTGCATACTCAGAGGCTCCGCTATGGGCTAGCTGCAAGTCAGTTGCTGTATCCGCAATCCAAAAGCGGACAAGCAAAGCTAATTGGACAAAGAGCTGGCATATTTATCCGTTATGACTTAAATAACGGCTTTTACCTTGGTTCTGGCCTGCAATACCAGCGCAGGGTGGGAACCTTTGGCCCCTCGAAAGAAGCCACAGCTCGAAACTATCGTTTCGGCCTTGAGTTGGACACTTTAGCACTTCGACCCAACAGCTTGCATTATGCTGGCGTACCATTGGTTCTGGGCTGGATTCATCGTCGTCATGAACTGGAAGCGGGGCTACAGTTGGATTATTTGATGGGAGTCTGGGGTGAGGTTGGCAGCTATCAACGCAAAGGCGAGCCAGCCGTGAGGCGATTTGTCGCTAAGGACGCTGGTTGGCTTGAAAAAACCGGATATCGTAATTTTACGCCAACTGCTCAGCTCACATATCGTTATAATTTGGCAGGGAGGTGGTCAATTGGTGTTTCAGCCAATTATATTTTGGGTGGCGTCTTCGACCCCGGCTTTGATAAACCCACCAGCAAATACCTTCTGCAAGAAACCGGAAACTTTCACCTTGGCCTTCAAGCCATTTATCTATTAAGATAAAATGAAACGGCAACTCCTTTATATTTCATTGATAACCATAGCCTTGTGCACAAGTTGCCGCAAGGTCGAACTCGAACCCGTTGACGGCGCACCTGTGTTCAGTTCAGCCGTGCTTTTGAATGGAGGCAAGCAAATTTGGCAAGCCGGAGTCGAGGATTATTATATGTTTTCCTCTTTTGAAAAAGATGCATTTGACGTATTCGTGTTCACGGGAAAATTAGCTGTGAAATCCAGCCCTTGTTGCAGCGATGCATTTGAATTTCAATTTAGGGACTCTCATATATCTGCCAATAATAGTACAGATATTTCAAGCGCAATAAATACCGAAATAGATTTTATGTTTGCTGACAACAGCGGTAACGATACCACTATAGTCACGCAAATTGATACGGACTGGCAAGCGAACTTCATTGTATCCAGTTTTTCCCAGCCACAACAAATCTTGAATTATAAATGGGATTTTGGCGACCAACAAACAATTGATTCAACCCAAATAGACAGCATACCCCATATTTACGAACTAAACCCTGAAAACCAAGAAGTTACATTAAGAGCAAGCGCATTAAACAATGCTTGCAGCAGTTTTTTCACTAGAAAAATCGCACCACTTGGCAATCCTTCTCAGAATTGCAACTTGAATTTTTTCATTGATAGCATCACCAACAATCAGATACAAATAACCGCCCTGCCATCGGGTTCTTTGCCATTTTCCTATTTATGGAATGATAGTTCTACACTCGAAACATATTCGGTTAATCCAATCAATATAGGGCCCGTCAACATTTCTGTCACCGTTACTGATGCCCAAGGATGCACTGTAAAAGCTGGCATTTCCACTACTATTATCCCTGGAGCAGTTCCGGCAATATGTGTGGCTGGTTTCGATTATACGCTACAAGAAACCTATGTTGACACTCAAATAATTGAGATAAATTATGCAGATAGTCTCCAATTCAGCAATGTAACCATAATTTACTACGATGATTTAGGGAATCAGTATCGTTCTGACAGGCAAAGTCAACCTTCGACCTCCATTATTGAAATATTGGATGTTGAAGATTATGACAACAACGAAAACAATGAGAAAACCAAGAAAATAAACTTGGAATTCACCTGTAGAGTATGGAACGAACAGGGGCAATTCATAGATTTGACTGAAGGAAAAGCAACAATTGCCGTTGCATATCCTTGATTAAATCAACTGCCGCCCGATCGCTCCAGCAATATTCCGCATATCGCCCATCAACTTCGCAAACACCTCAAAATCAAGCTGTTGCGCCGCATCACTCTTCGCCACTTTAGGATTTGGATGTACCTCAATCAACAACCCATCACAGCCAAAAGCCACGCTGGCCTTCGCCAAATCAGGCACACCGTAGGCATAGCCCATTGCATGGCTAGGGTCGAGAATCACGGGGCAATTGGTGTATTGTTTCAACCAAGCCGCCCCACATAAATCGAAGGTAAAACGGGTCTTTGTCTCAAAAGTACGGATGCCCCGCTCGCAAAGTATCACCTCTGAATTACCGCCGCTCAGGATGAACTCCGCTGATTGCACGAACTCCTGCAAGGTCGTTCCAAAGCCCCGTTTCAGAAGCACAGGTTTCCGTATTTCCCCGCAGCGATGCAGGATGCTGTGGTCATACATGGCCTTCGCCCCGATTTGGATGATGTCGGTGTATTCGATGACCTCTTCAATATGCGACGAGTCTTTGACTTCCGTGATGATGTTCAGGCCGTAAAGTCGGCGCACCTCTGCGAGCATTTTCAAGCCCTCTATGCCAAGACCCTGAAAGGTATAAGGCGAAGTCCGAGGCTTGAAGCATCCTGCCCGCAAGGTGCTGATATTCAACGATTTGAGCAACTTAGCCACCGACTCGATTTGTTCCCAAGACTCGATACTGCACGGCCCTGCGATGACGACGGTGTTACCAGTTTCCCCTCCAATTTCGGTGTTGCCCCAGCGGATTTTGCGCAGCTCATTTTTGTAATTTTTGCTAGCCAATTGAATGTCCGAGTCCATTGGCCAAGTGGCTTGGACGTGGGGTTGAATGGCCTCCGGCACTGCTTTCAAAGCTGAAGGCGTGACCAGCACGAAATAGTCGTTTTCCTGAAAAATACTGGCCTGCAATTGCTGAGCTATTTCGGTGGCCGTGGATTCAGAAACTGTATTTTTTAAGTGTATAACCATATTGATTTTTGATTTTGTTAGTGAGGAGGATAGTACACAGATTGGACAGATTTTCACGGATTTTATAAAAATCAGTTTTCATCAGTTTCATCAATCAAATCAGTGTCCTATCAAACTAGCGTGTCACGTCTCCGCTTTTATCAACTGCGTAAAGGTCAATGCCCCCGTTAAATCCCCTTCCGAATTAACCACAGGAATATATTGCAACGGAAACTTCACTTTTCGAATCAACTGCAACAATTC
>JADLHE010000393.1 GCA_020848965.1 Saprospiraceae bacterium | reverse complement strand
TTGTGCGGTTTTGCTGAGCAAAACCACACAAAACACCTGCTTGAATCCAGCCATCCCTCAAAATTCAGGATGAATCATGTTTAGGCTACCAATCACCAATCAATCCCTATCTCTTTCCTGTTTTTAGGAATGAAAAGCAGGTTGATTAGCTTGGCGGAAATGCTCGTCGTGCGATAACGGTCAGTGCCGACCCACACCATCACATCTTCCGATTTGGCGATTTGCATCTTCCACTCCCTATCATCCCCAACCAGTGGGGCATCACAATGCACCGTACCAGCTTTGCCGTCAATGCTCCAGGCGCCAGTGCCAATGGTGTTTTTCATATAGCCATAATCGTAGCTTCCATCCGGCCTGAACTTGAACCATGCACCAGGATTTGCACGGGAAGCTTCACTGTCGTTGATGCGACGAAGCCCCTGCACAATCCAATAATTGCTGCAAAGCACCCTGACGATGCGCTCTTGCTGCGGCGTTTGCGGCTTAGGAGGCACGGGCACGGGCTTGTTGGGGTCTTGTTTGATGATGGGGTTCGCACCAATTGCAGCGCTCAGAGAAGCAACTGGTTTTGAGGCCATTGAAACTTGGCCAGTTAAGGAGTCCACAACTTGAACTTGGGTGCTGATGCCATCTTCGTCTGGCTTCAGGTTGGCAGGAGGTGCTACGTTGGTAGCTTCGCCAATATTATCAATTGGCTTTTCATCCTTGCAAGCAAATAAAAACAGGCCGATGGCCAGCAACAGGAACGGGAATTTTTTCATAACTCGGAAAAAAGGTTTCTTTTTCAATTTGCGCAGCAAAACTAAGGCTGGCGTTTAATACATTATCGAATTTCCACATTTGCAAAAAGCAGGCCGAGAAATTCAGCCATAGGTTGATGCTAATGTGATTTTGCCGGAAGCAATTTTACAAGCTCCATTAATGCAACAAATAGGGCAGCACCTCCGACAATTCTTGCAAATGCAAGAATTTCGGATGCTCCACTTTAATGTCAATTTGCTCGTGCGCCCAAGTCGTGTGATAGGGCACATGGACGCCCCAGCCGCCAATTTCGAGGACGGGCAGCACATCCGATTTAAGCGAATTGCCGAGCATCATGAACTCCGAAGGGTGTATGTCCAGGTGCCGGATGAGCTTTTGGTAGTCCTTTTCTTTCTTATCGCTCATGATTTCGATGTGGTGAAAATATTGCTCCAACCCAGATTTCAGCAGCTTCCGCTCTTGGTCGAGCAGGTCGCCCTTGGTGGCAACGACGAGCCTGTACTTTCCCTTCAGAGCTTCGAGCACCTCGGTTACGCCTCCCAATAATTCAATCGGCTGGTTCAGCAGTTCTTTGCCGTATTCGATTGTCTTCTCAATAATGATGGGCGGGGCCGTATTGTTCGTTACTTTGAGTACGGTTTCCACCATCGAAAGCATGAATGCCTTTGCACCATAGCCATACAGGGCCAAATTATCCATTTCAACCTTGAAAAGCTCCTGAGAAACGGAATGCTGTGGGAGGTAATCTTCCAGCAGGGCGCAGAATTTATGCTCGGCAGCTTGGTAGTGCGGCTCGTTTACCCAAAGGGTATCGTCGGCGTCGAAGGCAATTACTTGTAGATTTTTCACTGATTGACAAGTGTTTATGTTTGCAAAATCAACTGCGTGGCTGATAAATTTCATCAAGCTTCCATTGAAAAGGGAATAGATTTGATGAAATTCAATTCAAGGCACAAACTTACCGCAATCCATAATTATACTTGCGGTTCAAACCATAGGACATGAGTTATTTCACGAACAAAACCGTTTGGATTACTGGCGCTTCATCGGGTATCGGTGAAGCCTTGGCCCATGCTTTCGCAGCAGCGGGTGCCCGCCTGATTCTCTCCGCTCGGAACATCGCCGAGCTGCAACGGGTAGCTGATGAGTGTGGCAGAAAGGACACCATCATCCATCCATTAGACCTTGGCAACCACGACTCATTGCCGGGCGTGGTGCAGGACGTGCTGGCAAAAGCTGGCCAAGTGGATATTCTGGTGAACAATGGCGGAATCTCGCAACGCTCCTTGGCCAAAGACACCAGTTTCGAGGTGGACAAAAAGCTGATAAACGTTAACTTGCTGGGCACCATTTGCTTGACCAAGGCCATTTTGCCCCATTTTTTGCAGCGCAAAACAGGACATTTTATCGTGATAACCAGCCTTACCGGAAAATTCGGAACGCCGCTTCGCTCTTCTTATGCTGCCGCAAAACATGGCTTGCATGGCTTTTTCGACTCCTTGCGGGCCGAGGTTTGGCGGGAAAATGTGCAAGTAACCTTGGTCTGCCCCGGCTTCATCAGCACCCACGTGAGCATGAACGCACTCACGGGCGATGGCAGCCCGCAAGGCTCGATGGACAATGCCACCCGTGCAGGCAAAAGCCCAGCCTTGTTGGCAAAAGCCATACTTTCCGCAGTGGAAAAAGGCAAATATGAAATTGCATTTGGTGGGAGCGAACTGATGGGGCTTTACGTGAAGCGCTTTTTCCCCCGGATTTTCACCAATATGCTCAAAACGGCGAAGGTGACCTAAGCAAGGTCTTTTTCGATGCAACTATTTTAGCGTGCTCGGTATTGTTCTCAATACTCGAACCGACCATGCGCACCATCAATAACTACCTGCTCTCCTTGCATATCTTCCACATAACCAACTATTTGTGCTTCGATATTGAATGAACGGGCTATGTCAATCAGTATCTGCGCATCTTTTTCCGAAACGTAAAACTCCAAGCGCTGGCCCATGTTGAACACTTGGTACATCTCCCGCCAGCCCGTGCCTGACTCTTTTTGAATGAGGTCAAAAAGCGGTGGCACGGCCATTAGCTGGTCCTTCACCACCCGCTTGTCTTTCAGGAAATGCTTCACTTTGGTCTGGCCGCCTCCAGAACAGTGGATGAGGCCGTGAATGCGCTGCCGTGCATAGCCATTGAATTCCTCCAAAACCCGTTGAATAACAGGCAGATACGTTCGAGTTGGTGACAGTACAAGCTTCCCAATTGGGATGTTTTGTCCATTGATTTCAACGGTATCGGTCAGGCGTTTTGTGCCCGTATAGATTACCTCGGCAGGGGTGTTTTGGTCGTAGCTGTCTGGGTATCTTTCAGCATAAATATTTGAGAAAACATCGTGTCGGGCGCTGGTAAGGCCATTGCTGCCCATGCCACCATTGTACTCAGTTTCGTAGCTGGCCTGACCGTGGCTGGCAAGTCCCACAATCACATCCCCAGCCTTTATATCATTGACAATCAATTCGTTGCGATGCAGACGAGCGAAAGTGGTGTAACCAACGTCAATGGTGCGCACAATGTCGCCCACATCTGCCGTTTCGCCGCCAGCAAGGTGAAGGCCAATGCCATGTTCGGCCATTTGCGTAGCAAAATCAACGGCTGCCTGAATAATGGTCGCAATCACATCGCCTGAAATCAGGTTTTTGTTTCGGCCAATGGTGGAGCTAACCAAAATACGGTCGGTACAGCCCACGCAGGCCATGTCGTCGAGGTTCATTACGAGGGCATCCTGCGCAATGCCCCGCCAAACGGAGCTATCGCCCGTTTCCTTCCAATACAAATAGGCTAGGCTGGTTTTAGTGCCAGCAGTGTCGGCGTGCATGATATTGCAGTGTTGTTCACTACCGCCCACCACATCTGGCATCACCTTGCAGAAGGCCATTGGGTAAATCCCCTTGTCCATGTGCTTGATGGCAGCGTGAACCTCGTCTTTGGTGGCGCTGACGCCTCGCAGGTCGTATTTGTATTGCATTTAGACTTTTGTTTCGTTTTAAAGCGCCGCAAATCTCGCAGCTTTCGGTCGCCCCGCAAACAACGGGCCTCGAAATATCTTTGAGGAGTTGGATTTGCTTATTTTTGCAGCCGATTTTGGCAGCAGACTTGAATTTGCTGCTATTTTTTTACAACCGACATTGGGGTTTCGAACCTAAAACAGCATTTAGGTTAAAACACTTCCACATAAGATGAGCGAAGCAGCACTGGAAATAACGGATAAAAGGGGCATGTCTGCCATTCTTCCCAAGCACTTGGTTTACATCCTTCGGGTGTACTTGCTGGGCATCCTTTGCTTTACCATTTTCAGGGCCATCCTCCTGGTGCAGGAGTTTCATCAAATGCACTTCATCCCCACCGACCAAGGCATCATGCTCGGCATCAAGGCGTTTTTGATGGGCCTGCGTTTCGATACGGTGGTGATGGGCTATATCCTCACGCTGCCTTTTTTGCTGTTGGCCATTGATGCGCTTGCAGGCTGGAACAGCAAATTGCTCTACCGAATAGTGGTAGGCTTGGTCACTGTTGGGGTGATTGTGGCCCTGTTCATCTGTGCTGCCGACCTGCCGTTTTTCCATCATTTTTACACGAGGGTCAGCACCTCCATCCTGATTTCTGCGGACAAAGGCGGCAATAACGACATGCTCAGCGGCATGATTTTGCAAGAATGGCGATACGTGTGGCCGTTCATACCTTTTCTGCTCACATCTTGGCTCGTCTTCAGTCGTAACCAGCGGTTGCTCCGCAACATCCTTTATAAATATGAAGACAGCCAGACCTTGGCCGTCTTTAAGTGGTTCGCCATATTTGCCGCACTGCTTGGTTTTGGCATCTGGGGCCGGTTTTCGTTTCAGTCGCACTTGGCTGCCAGCACGGCCTACTCCTCCGATTATGGCTTCATCAATATGCTTGGGCTAAACCCTGCCTTCACCTTCACCCAGAGCTTTGTCAATTCAAAAACCGACGCAAAAAACGTGCGCCTCATGGGCGATGGTGAAGCCTTGCGCAATATGCAGCAGTATTTGAAAATCCCTGCTGCGCAAGAATTCGACTCGCCCATCGCCCGGCAAGTGACCTTCGCCGATAGTTTGGCGACCAAACCGAACGTGGTCTTGGTAATCATGGAAAGCATGAGCGCCAGCAAGATGGGCCGCTACGGCAACAAGAACAATTTGACGCCTTTCATGGACAGCCTTGCCAATGTCAGCCTCTCTTTCGACAGTATTTACACCTCTGGCATCCACACGTTTGCGGGGGTTTATTCCACACTGTTTTCACACCATGTGGTAAAGCGAAAGCACCCTTTGAACAAGGTGGTGAAGATGTCGGGCATAGCCACCAACCTGAAGGAGCATGGCTATTCGACCATTTATTTCACCACCCACGACAAGGGTTTCGACAACGTGGCCGAGTTCCTGCAAGCCAACGACTACGACCGCATTGTGAGCAAGGACGACTATCCGCCGGAGCGCATCCTGAGCGCCCTCGGTGTGCCC
>JADLHE010000392.1 GCA_020848965.1 Saprospiraceae bacterium | reverse complement strand
CTAACTTAATCTAACATCTCAAATCTCATTTCACATGAAAAGAACTATACTCGCATTTGTACTTGGTTTGTTCGCCCTTGGGATTAGCAATGCGCAAGTGACCATTGAAATCCATCCGGACGACTTGAATTTCAACCTCTCCGGTGACCTTACCGATGATTACACCGAGCTGGTTGCCCATGCCACGATTACGAACACCTCCAATCAGAACATCAAGGTGAAATGGCAACTGGACTTGAGTGGTACCGAGTGCCCAAGCACTTGGCAATACGCAATTTGCGACACGAACGCTTGCTACAGCTTTGGCGTGTTTTCAAACATCAACTCCCCAAACCCAGGCCCAAATGCTCCTGTAAACCTCAAACCAAACGATGTTTCCCGCATTGACATCCATATCCGCCCAACTGGCACGGAAGGTTGCTGCAGCCCAGTCGTTAAGTTTACCGAAGTAACTGGCGGTGCAATTGACTTGGGAAGCGCCACTTTCGAGGTATGCATCACGCCGCTATCTTCTGTAAAAGACCAATCGCCCTACTTGAACATTCAAGCCTTCCCGAACCCCACGACGGGCCATTTTTCCCTCACGGACAATCCGTTCGTGAAGCAGATTGCCGTTTATAACCTTTTCGGCCAGAAGGTTTGCCACTACCAGCATACCAACGGTGCTACACACGATTTCAACAACGCACCCGCTGGGCTCTACCTCGTCAACCTATTGGATGAAAACGGCGAAATGCTGAAAACCATCCGCATGACGAAGGAAGGCAACCGTTGATAAACTCCTTTTTGCTCAATAAAAAAGCCGTGCAGCCTAGTGTTACACGGCTTTTTCTCTAAAAAGCAATCTGAAATGAAAAAAATATGCACCTCTATTTGCGCCTGCTTGATAGCCGCCCTAGTTATTGCTCAACCAAAACTGGAATTGATACCAGACAGCATTGATGCTAGTTTTGAATCAGCACTTGATGATGAATTCGAGGAGTTCTTCGTTAATATGAAGGTTGTTAATATTTCCGAGGAGCAAATCAGATTGCGATGGCTGCTTTCATATCCCGGAAATGACTGCCCATCAGCATGGAGGGTTAGTATCGCTGACACCAATGGGAGCTATCCATTTACCATCACTAGCAATGTCGTATTTGGAGGCATCCCAAATTCACCAATCATCCTGAATCCGCTTGACACTGGCTTCATGGTATTGCATGTCCGCCCAAGTCCAACCGCAGGGTGCTGCACCATACAATTACGGTATAGCGAATTGCAGGGTGCCAATGGGGAAATCATCTTAGACTCCACTTTCGTGCATATTTGCGTCTCCGACAGCACCGTTTCGTCAACCTATGCTGAACACTTAACAGCACCTGTGGCGGTGCCAAATCCTACCAATGGCATTTTCAAACTGAACGGGCAGATAGCAGCAAAAGAAATCTGGGTTTTCAACGGATTGGGTGTGCCCATACTCAAATCCACTTATCAAACTGGAAAGCCCTACGATTTGAGCATGTTCCCAAATGGGCTTTACAGCGTTTGTGCTAGGAGCGAAACTGGTGAATTGAGACACATCCTAAAACTGCTAAAACAGGCCGGGAACCCATAGCCAAAACCCTGTGTTTGCTGGTTTTTTCGTTAATAAAAAGATAAACCTTTGAACCAAGGTGAAAAATTGGACAATTTGCTGGTCTATTCAATAGCTGCACCTCCCAAAATTTTCAACGACCTTTGCGGTTCAATCCTTTTGAAAGCGAAAAAACGTTACGACCATGAAGCAGGCTTTACTTTTTTTTATTGCGATAGTATTTGGATGCCCCCATTTGGCGGCGCAGCCAAGCCTTGACGTAGCACCTGCCCCCTGGGAAAACACCATAGAATTCGACCTAAGCAATACTTATGACTATGCCACCTGCCACGTCCGGCTGAAAAACACCGACCGAAGGGCCATGAACCTGCGCTGGGAACTCATCGTGGACGAGGCCCCGCAGGGATGGCGGTTTTCGGTTTGCGACCAGAACACCTGTTACTTCACCACCAATACCACAAACGTTGATTATTACGACCGAATCCCTTACGCCCCGGTCATCATGATGCCGGGCGATACCGCACGGCTGCAACTCAACGTCTTCCCCATTGGTCAGGCTGGCTCCGCCAACGTGCATATCAACCTCTACGACCTTTCCAATCCCAAACAGCTCGTCAGCACCGCCAATTATTTCGTGACCATTGAAGGCACAACCCCCGTTACCGAAACGGACAAGGCCAAGCTACGGGTTTATCCGAACCCCGTCTCTGATTACCTGACCATTACTCGCAATACTTTCATCAAACAGCTTTGGGTTTCCAATGTGCTCGGCAAGCGGGTGCGCACTTTTGATACCAGCTTCGGCAACAAATACGACATCGCCGACCTGCCCGACGGCATCTACCTCGTGAGCATGGTGGACGCCAACCTGAAAGTGGTGAAGACCGTTCGCATCAGCAAGCGGAGCATTAGACCTTGATGCATGGTTTCATGGTTTCATTGTTTCATTGCTTCCCTCTACCGACAACCATGAAACAGTGAAACCATGAATCAATGAAACAGTGAAACCATGAAGCCATGAATCAATGAATCCCCTCCGAGACGACATCCTCCAAGAGCACTCCAAAGCTCAGACTCTGCGCATCGTGCAACGCATTGGTGACGACCAAACGGCGTTTGACGAACTGATACAGCTATTTTTCAACGATGAATACCGGGTAGTGCAAAGGGCCGCTTGGGCCGTCAGTTATTGCCTCGAAGCGCACCCAGAATGGACGGCGCACTATTTGCCGCAGCTGCTCAAAAACCTGCATGGGCCAGTGCCGCATGATGCCGTCAAACGAAACACGGTGCGGGCATTGCAGCATATCGAAATACCAGCAGAACTGGCAGGCGAGGCAGCCGATATCCTCTTCCGTTTCACGACCGACCCACGGGAGCCGGTAGCCGTGCGCTGTTTTTCCATCAACACCTTGTTCAACCTCTGCAAGCACGAACCCGACCTGCTCGAAGAACTCCGTCTCACCATTGAGGACATTCTTGAGAACGACACGACGCCGGGCCTGCGCTCCCGCTGCAATAGGACTTTGAAGGATATTGCGAAGCTGACCAAACACTAGCTGGCTGCGGCCACACCAGCCCGCCATTGCCGCCAGCCATAGACGGCCATGAGCGTGTAAACCACCATGACCAAGGCTACCAGCACGGCGTCTTTTGCCCAAAAAAGCGCCACTGCCAAAGCATCGAAAACGATCCAGTACAGCCAGCTTTCGAGCACTTTTTTGATGGTCAAAAACGTGGCGATGATGGAAAACGCCGTGATGAACGCATCGGCATAGGGGAACGAAGTCGGTGTGTATTGTTTGAACAAAAAGCCAAGCATGACCGTGAGCGCCAAGCCAAGTGCAATCAGATATGCTTGCTGCCGCAATGGCAATGTATGAACAGCGACCTTTTCACCCGTTTTTTGCGGAGCAAACAACCAAGCATACAGCCCTGCAAAGCCCATAACGACATAGAAGATTTGCAGCAGGCCGTCCACCCAAAGGTTGTACCTGAAAAAATCGGCCCAAGCCCAAAGCCCGCTGCTCACAATGCCAAATACCCAGCAAACTGCGTACTCCTTAGCTGCCAAAAACACATAAGCAAGTGCCGTGACGGTGATGGCCCAATCGAGCAAGGACTGGGATTGAAACTGTTGGCTAATATCGTTCAGGAGTTGTTGAAAATCCATCGCTGAGCTTGATTGATAAAGGCTGATGAGGTTAATAAGTGATAGAAATAAACCTTTATAAACCCTACCAACTTCATCAACCCCTTAAATACCCACATACAGGTACATTTCGCCGAAGTTTTGCAAAGCTGGCAATT
>JADLHE010000391.1 GCA_020848965.1 Saprospiraceae bacterium | reverse complement strand
TCTTGACAATTCTATTGATATCTATCCCTTTCGTAATGGTTGCCATACTACTGAGGCTAATTGGTGCAAAAATAGAATGGCCAGAACTGCTTAAATCCCTACAATACGGCCTAATTGCAGGAGCCTCAGTTTTAGCTATTAATTTGAAAGAAGTGTTTTTGAAGAAAAAGCAAAAAAACGAATCTAAATGAACCCATACCTCGAACGTGCCCGCCAACTCATCAGCATTGAACGGCTTTCGGAAGCGGAAACCGAAATACGCAAAGCCCTTGGCAATGACCCCGACGACGGTGAGGCCACTTTTCTGTTGGCCGTTTGCAAACTGAGCACGAAGCAGTTTGCAGAGGCTTTGACCTTGGCAGAACGGGCCGTGGCACTGGCACCGGATTCCCCAGTAGCTTATCTGGTATTGGGCCGTGCCTATTTCTACAATAAAAAGCTGCCCATGGCACGGGAGGCCGTAACGGAAGGACTAAGAATTGCTCCCTACATGAGCGATTTCTTCCGTTTGCGGGCCGAAATGGCTTTTTATGAAGAAAAATGGGAGCTGGCATTGGAGGAAACCGAAAATGGCCTAGAGCTTGACCCCGAAGACGTGGCGCTCATCAACCTGCGGGCACAGGCTCTCATCAAACTGAACCGCAAGGCAGACGCCGCAACCACCCTCGACTATGCCCTGCACAAAGCACCGGAAGACAGCGACTCCCACGCCAACAAAGGCTGGGTAGCCATTGAGCAAGACCACTACGAAGAGGCTGTTCAGCACTTCCTCGAAGCACTGCGGCTCGACCCGGACAGCGACTATGCCCGCCACGGCCTGAAAGAGGCCATCAAAGGCAAAAACCTGTTTTACAGAGGCATCCTGAAGTATTTCCTTTGGATGAACAAGCTCCAAGAACAGGGCCGTTGGGCCTTCGTTATTGGTGCGTATGTCTTGTACCGAATCTTGCTGAGCGTCGGCAAAAATGTGCCCGCACTTGCACCTTTGGTCTATCCCTTGGCTGCGTTTTATGTCATTTTCGCCTTTTCCAGTTGGATTGCGAAGCCGCTTTCCAACCTATTCCTGCGCTTCCATCCGCTGGGCAAACACGCCCTCAGTCGTGACGAAATGCTCGGTTCCAATGTAGTGGGTGGCTTGGTTTTGGCCAGTTTAGCTGCTTTCGGGGCATTCTTCCTCACCGATAGCGGCCTAGCTTTCCGGCTCGGTTTGGTTTTGGGCATTATGACGATTCCAGCAGGAGGGGCTTTTAATATGCCAGAAGGCACCGACTCCCGCCGCAACTTGCTGATTTATGCTGCAATTTTAGCTTTGCTCGGCTTGCTATGGGCGTTGTTGCAGGTGGAAATGGCCATCGCCTTGTTTGGTTTGGGCGTACTGCTGTACAGTTTGGTGGCAAATTATTTCATCGGCAAAGAGGCAAAGACCTTCAGATAAAAGCGCATGGATTTCGCTAAAGAATTCGACAGGGCCGAGCACCTGATTTCCATTGGCCGACACAGGGAGGCCAAGAAAATTGTGGTGCAGTTGCTGGGAATGCAGCAACACAGCTATCTCTATCAAATGCTTGGAACCTGCGAACTGGGCCTTGGGAATTTTGAAGCCGCCCGTCGAGCTGTGGAGCAATGTTTGGCACTGGACGCAGAGAACGATTTCGGCCATTTTTTGACGTCCGTACTGGAAATGCAGCGGGAGCGTTGGTCGGAAAGCGAAAAAGCCGTTGAACGTGCGTTGGAAATAGACCCTACACATGTGCCCTACCTCTGCCAACTAGCCAGAGTGCAACTGGCTAAAGGAAACCCCAACGCAGCGGCAAAATCCATCGAACAAGGCCTCCGCCTCGACCCCAACAATGTTGACTTGTTGCAACTGAAGACCAACCAGCATTTTGCGCAGTTCGACAATACGCAAGCGATGGACACCCTCATGGAGGCACTGCGGGAAGACCCCACCAATTCGTCCCTGCTGACAACGCTCGGCTATCGCCAGCTTGATTTCAAAGAATATGAAAAGGCAAAGGAAACCCTCACCAATGCCCTCATGCACAACCCCGACAATGAAACCGCCCGGCAAGGCTTGGCCGAAGCCTATAAGGTGCGCTGGCGGCTGTTCAATATCTTTTACAAATATGGGTTCGCCCGCTACAAAATGGAGTTTAGCCTTTGGCGGGTGCTGCTATGGATACTGCTCATCAAGACGATGTTATTCTGGGGTGTGGCTTTCATTGCATTTATCCTCTTTGCATGGTGGGGCGATGTGCTGTTCAACTCCGTCCTGCGCCTTGGGCAAAAGACCAAATACCTGCTATCCAACTCCAAAATCATACAATCCAATTTCTTCCTAATTGCCAATGGCGTTGCATTGCTTGCGGCAATGCTTGCCACCGCATTCGACTCCCCTCCCCTATGGCGAATGACGGTCATTGCCTGCCTGATTCTGTTCTTTGGCATTGCCTTCCTCGAAGTTGACCTAAGGCGGCAACGCCGTTCTGTCGGCATCGTTGCTGGCGCAATGGTTGGCCTTCTCACTTGGGGCGGCTTCGCAATAGAAAGCTCCGCCAATTTCGGCCTATTGGCTGGTTTTCTGCTCATCACCTTTGGGCTACTGTTCACCTTCCGTGTCATTGGCTGGTGATTTGAAACAAATTTTTGCATTTTAAAATTATTTGTTTCAAATTTGCGCCACTCACCCACACATTGCCTCGCACCTGAGCATGTGAGAAAACTCTTCCATCGACTGGATGAAGATTGATGATGCCCCATCAACGCTAGTCAATTTTTATCAATTCTGGTAAACCAAAATGCCCCGTGCATCTCAACTGCCATACCTACTACAGCCTGCGCTATGGCACGCTGTCTCCGGAGCAGCTCGTGCTGGCGGCCAAGCGGCTCGGCATCACGTCGCTGGCACTCACTGACATAAATAATACGTCAGCAGCCGGTGAATTCGTGCGCCTGTGCCAACGGGAGGGCATCAAATCCTTGCTCGGCATTGACTTCCGAAATGCAGATGGTCAGCGGCTCTACCTTGGCATCGCCCGCAATGCCGAGGGCTTCCACGACCTCTGCAAATACCTCAGCGACCACTCACTCAATGGCAAACCCCTGCCTGAAACAGTTGGCAGTTGGCAGTTGGCAGTTGGCAGCAGCCCTTCAGCTATTTTCATTTATCCGAAATTGATAAAACCGATTGACCAGTTCAAGCCGCACGAGTACCTCGGCATACGACCAGAACATGTGCATTTGCTCTATTCTTCGGCGGTAAAAAACCACCCGGAAAAACTCCTCATCATGGCTCCAGCTACCTTCCTCGACGACGAAGGCTACGAGCTGCACCGAATGCTGCGGGCCATTGACCAGAACACGCTCATCACCAAATTAGAGCCAAAGGATTGTGCAAAGAAAAATGAACTCCTCCACCCGCCCGATGTGCTAGAAACGCTTTACGCTGCCTACCCTACCATTATTGAGAACACCAAAAAATTAGTGACGGAATGCGAAATCAGCTTCGAAACGGGCCTCCAAGTGAACCGCCAAACCTTTACTGGCAACAAAGACGGCGACTTCAAATTGCTGGAAAAACTAGCACTGAATGGCTGTCAGCGTCGCTACGGCGGAGCGGCCAACTGCCAACAGCAAAAAGCCAACAGCCGTGTCCAGAAAGAGCTGAAAGTCATCCGTGAAATGGATTTCCCCGCCTATTTCCTCATCACTTGGGACATCGTGCGCTATGCGCAAAGCGTTGGTTATCACCACGTTGGGCGAGGCAGCGGGGCCAACAGCATCGTGGCCTACTGCCTCGGCATCACCGATGTGGAACCACTGGAACTCGACCTCTATTTCGAGCGATTCATCAACCCACAGCGCAGCTCTCCACCCGATTTCGACATTGATTTCAGTTGGGACGAACGGGACGACGTGACCGATTACATCTTCAAGCGCTACGGCCGGGAGCATGTGGCACTGCTAGCCACCTACAGCACCTTCCAGTTCAACGCTGCCGTGCGGGAGCTTGGCAAGGTCTTCGGTTTGCCGAAGGAAGAAATTGACCGCTTCGCCGACAGCGTTTTGAAAGGAACCGATACGGAAGACATTAGAACTCCACAGGTTGGATTTGAAAGGATTCAATTGCCATCCAGTGGCCAGGCATTTGAGGGTCACCCCATCACTTCCCCAAGCAAATCAAACTCATCCAACACTTCAAACAAATCAAACAATACGTACCAAGAAATCCTCAAATACGCCCGCCTCCTCCACGACTTCCCCAACCACCTCTCCATCCATGCCGGGGGCGTCATCATTTCCGAGCGGCCCATTTTTTACCATACGGCCCTGCAAATGATGCCCAAGGGCTTCCCCGTCAGCCATTTTGACATGTACCACGCCGAAGAGTTCGGCTTCCACAAATTCGACGTGCTGTCGCAACGGGGCCTAGGCCATATCAAGGATGCCGTGGCTTTGGTCAAAAAAAACCAAGGCCGGGCCGTGGACGTACACGACCTCGACGCCATCAAACAAGACGAGCGGGTGCGTGCGCAATTGCGGAGCGGCAACTGCATGGGCTGTTTTTACATCGAAAGCCCTGCCATGCGGGGGCTGCTGCACAAATTGCGCTGCGACGACTACGTGCATTTAGTGGCGGCGAGCAGCATCATCCGGCCCGGCGTGGCCAAATCCGGCATGATGCGGGAATATATCAAGCGCTTCCATTCGCCCCACAGTTTCGAGTATCTGCACCCAGTTTTCAAGGAACACCTCGGCGAAACCTATGGCGTGATGGTCTTCCAAGAGGACGTGATGAAAATCGTGCATCATTTCGCAGGGCTGGGGTTAGACGAGAGCGACGTGCTGCGCCGCATGATGACGGGCAAGAAACGGGACAAGGCCAAGTTCGAGCGCCTCCGTGAAAAATACTTCGTGAACTGCAAGGAGCGGGGCTACCCCGACGCATTGGCACAGGAGGTTTGGCGGCAAATCGAGAGCTTCGCTGGGTACTCGTTCTGCAAGGCACACTCGGCCAGTTTTGCGGCGGAGAGCTTCCAGAGCCTTTACCTGAAGTCGCATTTCCCGTTGGAGTTCATGGTGGCGGTCATCAACAACTTTGGTGGGTTTTACCATACGGAATACTATTTCCACGAGGCTCGCATGGCCGGGGCCAATATCCATGCGCCCTGCGTGAACCACAGCCTGTACCTCACCAATATCGAAGGGACCGAGGTTTATATCGGCTTCATTCATTTGGGGCAAATGGAGCGCACGGCCAGTAGTAAAATCGTTGCGGAACGCACCCGGAACGGCCCCTTCCGCAGCCTCGCCGACTTCACCAACCGAATAGACATCGGCTCCAGCCAACTCGATATCCTCATCCGCATCGGAGCATTCCGGTTCACGGGGCTGAGCAAATGCCAACTGATGTGGGAGAAGAACGCCGTTTTCAACCCTAAACTTCAGCACGAGGCATCTGGGTTTCTATTTGATGACGACGAGTTTGCCTTCGGCAACGACAAATTCGTGCTGCCCGAATTGACGGAAGGCCGCTTCGACCAGGCTTTTGATGAAATCGAATTGCTCGGCTTTCCGCTTTGCTCGCCATTTGATTTATTGGAAAAAAACGAGCCGTACACAGGCACTCATGCCGCCGAACTGAAAAGCCTCGTGGGCCGCATGGTGGTGATGGAGGGCTACTACGTCTGCCGCAAGGACGTGCGCACGGTAAAGGGCGAGCTGATGTACTTCGGCACTTGGCTCGACCGGGAGGGGCGGTTCTTCGACACGACACATTTCCCGAACTTCGTGAAGCTGTCGCCGTTCCGAGGCAAGGGCATTTACCGCATAGAGGGGCGGGTAGCCGAAGAGTACGGGTTTCCATCCATTGAAGTGGTGAAAATGGAAAGGTTGGCCTGGCAAGCAGATGAAAGGTATGGGGACTAAAAAAAGGAGCTACGCCTGACGACGTAACTCCTATCTGAATAAGTCGGGGTATCAGGATTCGAATGCCGATGCTCGGCACAGGCCCTGAGGCCCTCCCGACCCAATGGTCGGGATGCGCTAACCGGACTTTGATGCCTCATAGTCCCGAATCAACGCCTGTATCACTTTCCTGCTCTTCGACCGCTTTATGCTGGATTCTTGAAACCTAGCCTCCGCAATCGTATCGTGTATTTTGCAATACACCACTTCCCAGTCCTTAGCCTTGGCTGTGAAACCATCATGATTGGTCAAGTGTTTTGCAAGGCGCTCCTCAACGCTTTTGTCTGTCGAACCGATATAGTATCGGTCCAAGGAGGCAGAGTAAAGTATGTAAGTACTGGGCATCGCTGAGTTTGTTGCAAAACAAAAAAGGAGCTACGCCTGACGACGTAACTCCTATCTGAATAAGTCGGGGTATCAGGATTCGAACCTGAGGCCCCCTGCTCCCAAAGCAGGTGCGCTAACCGGACTGCGCTACACCCCGTACTTTTTTCTTGACTTGGGAGAACCCTGTGGCCCTCCCGACTCAATTCGGGATGCGCTAACCGGACTGCGCTACACCCCGTACTTTTTTCTTGACTTGGGAGAACCCTGTGGCCCTCCCGACTCAATTCGGGATGCGCTAACCGGACTGCGCTACACCCCGTTTCCAGTCTTTCGAAAAACCGTGCAATTGTACGATGTTTCTAGAACTTTGTTTCTTATTTCAACCCACTCTTACGCAGGTATTTTTTTTTATTTGCGGTGAGACCGGGATTCGAACCCGGGGTACCAGTTTCCCAGTACGACAGTTTAGCAAACTGTTGGTTTCAGCCACTCACCCATCTCACCGGGCTCTTTTGCCGAAGCGGGTGCAAAGGTAAACACCCTTTTTAAAAACCCAAATCGAACAGATAAGTTTTTTTAAAAATTTTTCGGCTCTGTGGCAAAACCTGCGCCAATTACTTTTCGTTCAGCGTCAAACGTATTTTTTTCTCCAATTCTGCCACCGTGTCCTTGAACACGAGGTCGGTTTCCATCAGATCTTGTACAGTTTTGATGGAATAAATGACCGTGCTGTGGTCACGTCCACCGAACATTTCGCCAATATTTTTCAAAGATTTATCCGTCAAATTCTTGGCGAGGTACATTGAAAGTTGCCTTGCAATCACGATTTGGCGCTTGCGGGTCTTGCCGCCCAGTTTGTCCACAGGCAGGTCGAAATGGTCAGCAACCAAGTTTTTGATGAAATCTAGTGTAATCTCCTTATTGATTTGGGTCACAAAGTTTTTCACCACCTCCTTGGCCAAATCAACGTCAATCTCTCGGCGGTTCAGCGAGGACTGAGCGATGACCGATACCAGCACGCCTTCCAGTTCCCGAATGTTGTTCTGAATATGGTAGCAGATAAACTCCACTACGCTATTGGGCAATTCAACGCCTTCCCGGTTCATTTTGGATTCAAGGATAGCTACCCTTGTCTCAAAATCGGGCACTTGCAGGTCGGCAGAGAGGCCCCACTTAAAGCGAGAAATCAGGCGCTCCTCCATGCCATCCAAGTCTTTCGGAGGCCGGTCGGAAGTAAGGATGATTTGCTTGCCGCCTTGATGCAGTTGGTTGAAGATGTGGAAGAAAATCTCCTGCGTCTTCTGTTTGTTGGCCAAGAACTGAATATCGTCCACAATGAGGACATCCACCATTTGGTAGAAGTTCACAAAGTCGTTGACGGCGTTGTTCTTGATGGAGTCAATGATTTGGCCGGTGAATTTTTCCGAAGAAACGTACAGCACCGACTTGCCCTCGTGCATCCTGAGCACCTCGTTTCCAACGGCGTGGGCCAAGTGCGTTTTGCCAAGCCCCACATCGCCGAAAATGACCAGCGGGTTGAAGGCTGTGCCGCCCGGCTTCTTTGCCACTGCATGGCCAGCCGAACGGGCCAAACGGTTGCAGTCACCCTCTATAAAGGTGCCGAAGGTTTAATTGGGTTTTAGCTGCGATTCTATTTTCAGCTTTTTGATGCCGGGTATAATGAAAGGGTTTTTGATACTGTTCGTATCAATGGTGCCTGGGTTCACGCCATTGTTATTGGCAACCTTGGGCACTGTGGCCACATCGGCAGCCTTCTGCGCCTCTTCATTGCGAGCTTGACGGTGGTTTGACGAAAGAATCTGGTACTCCAAACGCCCTTTGTCGCCCAGCTCTTTCCTGATGGACATCTTCAGCAACGACACATAGTGCTCCTCCAACCATTCATAAAAGAACTTGTTGGGCACTTGTATAGTAAGTGCATTGTTCTCAAGACGGATGGGCCGAATAGGCTCGAACCATGTCTTGAAACTCTGTCCGTTCACGTTGCGCCGAATGACGTGCAGACAACTATCCCATACTGTTACGCAATCCTTTACCATTCTCCAAATTAAGTTGGCAGTTAAAAATTTAAGGTTTCGGTTCCCGTCCTTATCGGGTAAAAAACAGTATCAGTAAATCAGGAAGTGACTCCGAGTGAATGCTCTGGGTGTGTGCTCAGCACACAATCTTTAAACTGAAGCATCATTTTTGCTTCTTTGATTGGAGAGCTGCAAAGGTGGATAAAATCCACCAATTCGGCCTTCGATTCTTCAGTTTTTTTTGGTTTTTTTTCTCAAAAATTCACCACTACAAGTAGAAAAATCGTAAACCATTCAAAATCAACAAGATAGCATTTCGAAGTTACAAAGCATTGATTATCAATCATTTAACAAAACACCTATTGATAATCAGCGAGTTACGAACAACCATTTACATCAACAGTGACGCTTCTTTTTTGATGGCAGAAAGGGCCATGTTCAAGGAGTTGGCAGATTGGCTTTCGGCCTGTGCCAAAAGCGCCGATGCAAGCTCTTTAGAAGCCCCTTTTGGCTCCACTTTTTCATACAGTCCGTTGATGTCGAGCACTGTGTTGTCCCTGGCAATTTTGATGATTTGCCAGAGCTGCTCGCTCACGTAAACTTGTTGTGTGATGTTGTATTCAAATTCCTGCTGAATGGTGATGAGCATCGCCATGCGCAGGGCCGCATTCGACTGCTCCTCCTCCCTCAGCCGAAGCATCAGGCTCGGTATCGCAATGCGCTCGCAGAACAACGACAACCGCTCATAGGCTTGCAGCCTCGATGGTATCGTGGTGTTGTTTTGGTTCTGCTTAAACTCCAAGGCACGAAGTTGGTATTGCTTGTCGAGGTAGGTCTTCATCAGGTGGTGCACCGTGAGGTAAACTATCAGCGCAGGCACCGTGACCTTGATAATCTCAAGAATAGCCATCAACCAGTTTGACATAGTGTTCTTTTTGTCTCTTAACGCAATTGCCCCTATAATGAAACAGGGCTTGTTTTTTTGGGGGCGCAAAGCTAATTCAATCCTTGAAATTCAAAAATCATTTTCCTGAACTCAACCACCTTTGATTTGCGTTTGTTTGGAGAGTGGAATTTCTATTTTTCCCTAAATTTGTGTTCAAAATTTTCAAAAAATATGTCATCAGCAACCACAGCCGTACAACCCATATCCTTGACCGAAGGCGCCATCGAACAATTGAACGCCATTAAGGACAGCCAAAACATACCCAACGACCACGGCCTGCGCATCGGCGTAAAAGGCGGTGGCTGCTCTGGTTTTTCTTACGTGCTGGGCTTTGATGCCAAGTCGGACCAGGACGACGAGTTTGAGGTGGGCGGTCTGCGCATTTTCATGGAGAAGGCCCATGCCATTTACCTGCTCGGCATGGAGATAGACTGGGTGGACGGCCTGAACAATCGGGGCTTTTCCTTCAACAACCCCAATGCTACCTCCACTTGCGGCTGCGGCACTTCGTTCTCTGCATAGCACGCAGATGGGTACAGCATAAAATTCAAAAGCCCGGCGGGTTTCCCCGCCGGGCTTTTTCGTTGGCTAAGCCAATACTAATCATATTGGGTGCTCTAACGTAAATCCGGTTTCAAAAAAAACAGGTTTACCCTCGATGCCGACGATTGGAATCAAAACGCTTTTTTTTCGCTGTTTTGATGATACATGACTGATTCGCTTGAAAAAACAATAGGAGGGTAAAAGGAGGTAAAAGAAACTCTTGCCGAAAACCTTGTTACCGTATGGTTGGCAGAACTTCTTCTGACTGCGTCAAAGATACGCCAATTTGAAACCCAGCTATGACCGCCTTTGATTTTCCGTACAAATACGGAAAACACCCAGACCCGCTTAGATATAAGCTATTTTGCCTCTTCCAAGCCCAATTTTTCCAGTTCCACATCATCATTCGCCCCTATCTGGTTT
>JADLHE010000390.1 GCA_020848965.1 Saprospiraceae bacterium | reverse complement strand
TGGGGAAAAATTGAAAATTTTTCCCCAAAACACCTCCTGAATAGTTGTGGTGACGAAAGCTGCGAAGATAAGGATGCTAGGCTTAGGCTATATGCTCAAGCCTAGAAATGACTCGAAGTTGGTCAGGTCTATGGTTTCTGTTTCGCTGTTGGGATAGGCTTCGAGAAAAGCCTTAGGCATTCTGGCGGGCTTTTTTGATTGCCATTTGAATGCGTGCAGTTTCCCTATTACAGGAGGATTGATGTTTTTCGATTCAAATCGAAAAAAAGAACCATTTTATTCGATTTGAATCGAAACAACCAAGAGAAGCTACGCTCACGCAGGCTGCGCCACCTTCTTCATCCGCTCGAAGCGCATGTTCTGTGTGCGGCAAGCAGGTATGAGCGCCCCCAAGAAATAGGTACGGAAGATGAACCACAGGAAGCTCTTTTCGTTGAGCCGTGGGTCAATCTGGTGCTCGATTTCCTTGTGCTTTTCGGCCAGTTTGCTCCAGTGGATGCCGGGGGAAATATGGTGCGCCGTGTGGTAGCCGTTGTTGGGCAGGGTGAAGTTGAGTCCCCAGCCGGTGAAGTTACGAGAGTGGTTGATGGGTGATTCCTCGTCGGCATGGATGTGCTGCACGTAATTGAAAATCAGCACGGCAAACAACGACACCTGCTGCGGGATGATGATGTACCAGATGGCTTTGCGCCAATCGAGCAGCAATGCGATGCCGATGAACAGTACCAGCGTGACGAGTTGGAGCACGTGGAACCAGTACTTCCGGGGGTTTTCTTGGCGAAGCGACTTGAGATAGCTCCAAACTGCTTTCTGCTGCTTCATACCGCTCAGCGAGGGGTAAGTGACCAGCGTTAGCAGGTTGTTCTTCTCGGTGACCTGATAGGTGCGGGTATAGTCCGGCTCCTTGTTCACATATACGTGGTGGTTGGAGTTGTGGGTGGGTATCCAAGCGAAAACGGGGAAGCCATAGAAGGCGGTCAGCCAGTTGTCGGTGAAGATGTTCATCGCTTTGTTCTTCCACATGGGCAAGTGCTGGTGGTTGTGGGTCATCACGGAAACGACCACGGCCATGTACAATTGAAGACCATAAACAAGAACGAACATGGTAGTGCTCATCTCACTGCCAAACTGCCAGAGATAGACCAACAAGAAGGTGGTAAGGAGCATGAAAAAGACAGAACGGCGGTCGGCTTTATACTTAAGCATAGTGATGGATTTTGGCTACCGCATCCTAGCAACGATGGTTGCTCATTGCGGCAGGCTGCACAAAGAGAAACTTTTTTCCAGAATCGCTACCTATTAAAGTGCAGTAAATCGGGGAAGGGCCAATTTTATCAATAAAAACCCCAAAACCTACCTGCACCGAAAGGCTAAACCAGTGGTTCATTGCCGAGGCAAGCCATAAAATCCGGTAATTTGCGTTTGTTACCGAAACCCGACCACCGCCCGGATGAGCAAAACCTTACATGCTTTAATATTTCTACTACTGCCTATGCTGGCTGCTGCGCAACTTTCGAACCTGCGCAGCAAGACCCTGCCTGCCTTGGCCGTGCCGCAGTTGCTCGATACCTTGACCGTGGTGCCCGGCTCCGTGGAGGTCAGGGACGCCGCCACCGGGCAGCCCATCAGCCCCCAGTTTTACACCGTAAAAAACAACCAAATCGCCTTCGACCCCCAATTCATCATTCCTCATTCATCATTTATCATTGTAAAATACCGTGTCCTCCCCTTCAACCTCACCACCCCCCTCTCCCGCCTCGACACCTCGGTGCTGAAAAAGCCCGGCGACCACCTCATCGGCTATGCCTACGACCCTTACGCCGACGAGCAGCGCCCCCTGCTGCCGCAACGTGGCCTCGATTACAACGGCAACTACACCCGTGGGCTTTCCTTCGGAAACAACCAGAACCTGGTGCTCAATTCGCAGTTCAACCTACAAATGGGCGGCACCCTCGGCGACCTCGAAATCTTAGCCGCCATCACCGACAACAACATCCCGCTGCAACCGGAAGGTAATACGCAGCAACTTCGAGAGTTCGACAAGATTTTCATCCAAGTTGCGAAGCAACAGACCAAGCTCATCGCTGGCGACTACGAACTGGCCCGCCCGAACGGGTATTTCATGAATTATTTCAAAAAACTGCAAGGAGCTACTTTTTCAAAACGGTGGACGGTGGACGGTGGACGGGCAATCCGAAATCCCTTGTCATTCCCGGAGGGAACCTAAATCCGAAATCGTTTGAAACAAGGGCGTCAGCTGCCATTGCCCGTGGCAAGTTCGCCCGGAACACCCTCGCAGCACAGGAAGGCAACCAAGGCCCCTACCGACTCGAAGGAGCGGAGGGCGAGCGGTTCATCATCGTGCTCAGCGGCACGGAAAAGGTCTTCGTGGACGGCAAGCTGCAAACCCGTGGCCTCGACGCCGACTATGTGATTGACTACAACGCCGGGCACCTCACTTTCACCAACCGAAGGCTTATCACGAAGGACAGCCGCATCGTCGTCGAATTCGACTACAACACGCAGGACTACCAGCGCTCCCTTTACGCCCTCAACAATGAGTGGCAGGGCAAGAACTATCGCCTTTACCTACACACCTACTCCGAGCAGGATGGCAAGCAGCCCATTGACGACGACTTCTCGCAAATGGAGTTGGAGGTGCTGCGCAATGCGGGCGATATGTCCCTCAACGCCGTCGTTACCTCCATAGATACGGTGGAAGAGTTCAGTGCCTTTCGGGTACTTTATGAGCAACGGGACTCAATGGTCGGCGATTCGAACTACACGTATCTGATTTTCAGCACCAATCAAACCTTGGCGAAGTACTCGGCTGGCTTCTCTCAGGTTGGCCCCGGCAACGGCAATTACGTACTCGACACCGAAACGCCCGCCAATGGCCGGGTCTATCGCTGGGTGGCACCCGACCCCGTTACCGGACAGCCGCAGGGCGAGTACGAACCCGTTCGGCGCTTGGTGCCCCCCAATCGGCAGCAGCTTTACACGACGGGAGTTGATTTTTCGCCTTCGGCAAACACTAAGCTACGGGCAGAGGTTGCCTTGAGCAATTTTGACCAAAACCGCTTGTCGGACGTGAACGATGGCGACAACGTGGGGCTGGCGGGCACGGTGGGGGTAAAGCAGGTGTTGCCCCTGACCCCTAAAGGGGAACCTAAACAGGGAGGTTCCGAGCCAACTTTCCAAGATGGTCGAAGTTCCAACAACTTGAATTCCGTGGGTTCCCCTTTAGGGGTCAGGGGTGAATCCGCAATCCACAATCCACAAGCCACAATCGAATTGGAGGCCAACTACGAGTTTGCGCAGCAAAAATTCAAGGAGTTGAACCCGTACCGCCCCTCCGAATTCACCCGTGACTGGAACGTGAACCAAGGAGCCAACGACGTGGCCATCGTGCGCCGCCCGACCGACGAACACCTGTTCAATGGCGGGGCCACGCTGAAGACGGCGAAGTCGGGCAGTTTGCAGTACAATTTTGGGGGCTTCTTGCGGGATACACTGTACACGGGCTTGAAGCATTTTGCGAAGTATGCTTACCTGAAAAACGGTTGGGACGTGTGGGCGCAAGGGGATTTATTGACGACCAACAGCACGGCGGAGCGCAGTGAGTTTTTTCGGCCAAAGGCCAATCTAACGTTGCCCTTCCTACGAGACAGCACAGGAACTATCTTCTGGAAAGCAGGCGTGTATGGTGAGCGAGAGCGGAACAGCCGTTTTGCGAAGCAACAGCAAACGAGCGCTGTGGACACGCTAAACAAGGCAAGCTTCTATTATGATGTGCTAAAATTTTTCATGGAAAGTCCTGAAAATGAGCAGTTTAACTTTAAAACGAGCTACCTGCGACGCATTGACCACGCCCCCGACGGCGAGGACTTCAGCACCAGCACCAAGGCCGACGAACTGAACCTGAACGGCAACTGGCAGCAGAGCCGAAAC
>JADLHE010000389.1 GCA_020848965.1 Saprospiraceae bacterium | reverse complement strand
TGGGCAAGGCGGCTACCAATACTTTGTGCTCGACACCTTTGGTTGCCGGTGGCTACAATTTTTCGATTTGCCCTCCCCCGACAAAATCACCATAGAATTACCCCCAAGCATTGAATCCATGCGCTGCGATACGGTGCAAATCGAAGCAACGACGAATGCCTCGACCCCCGCTTTCGCTTGGACGCCCACCGACTATTTGAGCTGCACGGAATGCCCAAACCCATCCGCAAAACCCTTTCTTTCGACCACCTACCAGCTTACCGTCACCGATTCCAATGGGTGCTCCGCAATGGACAGCATCCGGGTCGTCGTTGGCTTCGACCCACATGCGCACATCCCCAATGCCTTCAGCCCGAACGGCGACAATACCAACGATGTTTTTTATGTCTTGGGCGACTGCGTGCAGGAGGTACGGTTATTGCGCATCTTCGACCGCTGGGGCGAAATGGTCTTCGAGGCAACCAATACGCAACCCATGAACCGCCAATTTGGGTGGGATGGCAGGCTAAAGGGCAAGGACGCCGCTGCCGATGTATATATTTACCAAATTATTGTTCTTTTGGGCGATGGCAGTGAGAAAGCATACAAGGGCGATTTGACGCTGCTTCGGTAACTTTGCCCCCCAATTTCAAGCATCACAATGAAAAAGACCTTAAAGAAAATACTCAACCGCTTCCGTTACCCGTACATCTGCACCCACGAGGGGCTGGTGGCGGGCCGCAGCATCCGTTTCCATGTGAACAACCCCGTAGAGATGTTCCGGCTCCAAAAATTTGGTGGTGAAAAAGACCAGTTGGAGGCGCTTTTGGCTTTGCTTCGCAACGACGATGTGCTGTACGACATCGGTGCATCGGTGGGTGCATGGAGCATTCCGGCGGCGGCCAAGGCCAGTGCTGGCAGGGTCATCAGCTTCGAGCCTGACCCCGAAAACCAGCAGCGCCTCCGTGCCAACTACGAACTGAACGGCCTGACCAACCACCAAATCATGCCCATCGCCCTCGGCGATAAGCCCGGCGAACTGGAGCTGTTCACCGCCGGGGCCTACGCTGCCTCGCCCAGCTTGAAGCCAGTGAACAAGATTGCGAGCAGCATCAAGGTGAAAATAGAGACCGTGGACGACCTCATCGCCCGCCATGAAATCCCACTGCCGACCATCGTTAAGATTGACATCGAAGGTGCCGAGATGATGGCTTTGCAAGGCATGGCCAAGCTCTTGCACAGCAACCAAAAGCCCCGTGCGCTGGTACTGGAACTCCACCCGCTCTTCCTCCCCGCCTTCGATACGAACCTGACGGCCATCTTCCAATTTTTGATTGAAAATGGCTACCAAATCGCCGAACTGGCCAGCCGGGAAGACCAGGTGATTTGTACGTGGGTCAATGGGTAGATTGTTTGATTGTTGAAATTGCCAAATTGTTGCATGAAGCAACCACACAACTCAACAATCCAACAATCATAACAATCTAGCAATGAAGCTATCCCTCATCATCCGCTGTTTCAACGAAGAAAAGCACATCGGGCGCCTGCTCGCTGGGGTGATGGAGCAGACTGTGAAAAACGTCGAAATCATCGTGGTGGACTCCGGCTCGACTGATGCCACGGTGAGCATCGCATCGAATTTTCCCGTCAAAATCGTTCCCATCCGTCCGCAGGATTTCTCGTTTGGCTATGCGCTGAACGTGGGCTGCGAAGCCGCCACGGGCGATATTTTGCTCTTCGCCAGCGCCCATGTCTATCCGGTTTACAACGATTGGCTGGAGCTGATGATGCGCCCGTTTTACGAAGATGAAAAAATCGGACTCGTGTATGGCAAGCAGCGGGGCTGCGAGCTGAACAAGTACAGCGAGCACCAGATTTTTGCGAAGTGGTTTCCCGAAGAAAGCACGATGAATCAGCCGCACCCGTTCTGCAACAACGCCAACTGCGCCGTGCGCCGCAGCCTGTGGTTGGAGCAGCCCTACGACGCTACGCTGACGGGCCTCGAAGACCTCGATTGGGCCAAAAAAATGCTCGCCAAAGGCCACCGAATCGCCTACCAGGCCGGGGCCACCATCATTCATGTGCATGAGGAGCAATGGAAAAACGTCTTCAACCGCTACCGTCGGGAGGCCATTGCACTGCGGTTGATTCAAAAAAACGAGACCTTCAACTTCCTGACCTTCTTGACTTTATTTTGGAAAAATGCCCACCACGACTGGCAGCAGGCGCTGCACGATGGGGTGTTCTTGCGGCAGTTTTTCAGCGTTTTACTGTTCCGCTACAACCAATTTTGGGGGACTTACAAAGGCTATAAACAGTCCTACCTGATGGACAACCAAGTGCGGGAGCGGTTCTATTACCCCAAGGGTTTTGTATCGAAAAAGGAAAGTGCGGAGGAGGAAAGAAGGCGGATTGATTACGCCAAGATACACCAGCCAAACCTAGGCGAGCCAACCAAACCTTGATTTTGCGGGTTTAAGGATTTCACCTAACTTGCGTTCAAATCCAATTCAACACATGATTTCAGCAGCAGCATTGGCAAAGGAGCACCCACTACTCCAGATGGTGCAAGATGGCCCGGTGAGGTTCAAGTCAAATATGAGCCATGAGCGGTTTCATCGCTTCCTTGCCCGCAACGAGGACTTCAGAATAGAGCGGGACAAACATGGCTATGTGGCAATTTACCCTCCAATTACATACGATAGCAGCATCAACGAGGGCGAAGCCTTTTTTGCCCTAAAACTTTGGGCAAAACAAAATCCGGAACTTGGCAAAGTGCTGAGTCCATCCGCATCTTTTGACCTCCCCGACGGCTCGACGCACAAAGCCGATGGGGCGTGGGTGTCCATCGAAAAGCACAATTTGCTTTCGGCTGATGAACGCAAACACATCCCCGCTCTTGTACCAGATTTTGTGATGGAAGTCCGCTCGCAGACTGACAGCCCCGCCAAATTGCGCCGCAAAATGACGGAGGTTTGGATGGAAAATGGGGTGGAAGTAGCCTTTTTACTCGACCCTATTCGTGAAAAAGCGTGGGTTTATCGCAAAGGCGGAGTTACGGAAGAATATGCCAATTTTGATGCAGTGATTACCGTAGGCGATTTGATGCCAGGGTTTGAATTGGTTTTAAAAGATTTGAAAAACGATTAAATGCCACAGCTGATTGACATCTCCGTACCCGTAAACCCTAATCTCCCCGTCTGGCCGGGCGAGGCGCAACCCATCATCAAGCACAAATACCGCATGAGCGAAGGCGAGGACGCCAACGTGACGCAGCTCGCTGTGGGCAGCCATACAGGCACGCATATTGACGCCCCGTTGCACTTCGTGGATGGCGGCAAAACGACCCTCGAAATCCCGCTCGAAAAACTCATTGGCCCCTGCCAAGTGGTTGATTTTCAAGGTAAAACGAGCATCACTGCCGCCGACCTCGCAGCCCTCCAATTGCCGGAAGGCACCAATAAGCTCCTCTTCAAAACGGACAACAGCCGTCTTTGGGCCGACCCCACACACCCCTTTTTCGAGGACTTCTGCGCCCTCACTGCCGATGCTGCGCAATGGGTCGTTGACCATGGCATCCACCTCGTCGGCATTGACTACTTGAGCATCCAGCTTTACCATGACCCCTTCGATACGCACGTCATCCTGCTCTCGGCGGAAACGGTCATTGTAGAGGGGCTTGACCTCCGCTTCGTGGAGGAGGGCAGCTATCGGCTGATTTGCCTGCCGCTGAAAATTGCGGGAGTGGAAGGGACGCTGGCACGGGCGGTGTTGGAGAGGAATGAGGGCTGAGGTATCAAGGATGAAAGGGCCAAGCTAATTGGCAGGGCTATTTCTTCTTCTTTCACAACCCTAGCCGCCTATCTTTGTTCTCCCATTGAAAAAATCCCAAAATCCAGCATCAAGAATCCAGTAACCAGCATCCATAAAAATGCACACCGACGACCTACTCCACCGTGCCCTCCGCCTCGAACACCTCACTGCTGAGGAAGGCGTTTTTCTATTTGAAAATGCAGCAACAGCTGAGCTGATGTACGTAGGCAACGCCCTGCGCCAGCACCATGTGCCGGGCAACGTGGTCACTTGGATTATTGACCGCAACTCCAACACCACCAACGTCTGCATCGCCAATTGCAAGTTCTGCAATTTCTTCCGCAGGCCGGGGCACGAGGAGAGCTATATCACGACCATTGACGAGTACAAGGTGAAAATCGAGGAGACCTTTGCTTACGGCGGCGAGCAACTGCTGCTGCAAGGTGGCCACCACCCCGACCTTGGCCTTGATTTTTACACCAACCTCTTCCGCCAACTCAAGGAGCTTTACCCCAACCTCAAGCTGCACGCCCTCGGCCCACCAGAGATTGCGCATATCACAAAACTCTCGAAATCAACGCATTATGAAGTGCTGAAAGCCCTTAAGGAATCGGGTCTAGACAGCCTGCCCGGTGCTGGTGCCGAGATTCTGGACGACCGGGTTCGTCGCCTCATCTCCGCCGGAAAATGCGGCGCACAGGAATGGCTCGACGTGATGCGGGCCGCCCACCAACTGCACCTGACCACCTCCGGCACGATGATGTTCGGCCATATCGAAACGAACCTGGAGCGGATGCAGCACCTGGTGAAGCTGCGGGAAGTGCAGTCCGAAAAGCCCGCCGATGCGAAGGGATTCCTTGCCTTCATCCCCTGGCCGTTCCAGGACGAGGACACGATTTTGAAAAAGCTGAAACGTGCCCGCAATACCGTCACGGGCGACGAATACGTGCGCATGATTGCCATGAGCCGCATCATGCTGCCCAATGTGGTGAATATACAAGCCTCTTGGCTGACGGTGGGCAAGCCCGTTGCGCAGCTCTGCCTCCACGCCGGGGCGAACGATTTCGGCAGCATCATGATAGAGGAAAACGTGGTCTCCGCCGCTGGTGCCAAGTTCCGCTTCACCGCCGATGGCATCCAGCAGGCCATCCGGGATGCGGGCTATGTGCCGCAACTGCGTAACCAGCAGTACGAGGCGAGGGGATTGCCGGAGGGGATGAAGCAGCAGGAATTGGATAGGGTGGGGATGATGGTGGATTGAATTAGGGATGAGGAGCTAGGGATGAGGGATGAAAAGGGCCACTACAATCAGATAATCTGGTTTAAAAAGGTTAGATTTGTTGTCTAAACTGAATTGCCATGCAACAACTTGTTCTAAAAATACGGGAAAGCCATTACCAGCTTTTCTTGAAGTTCCTCAACACTTTGGAGTATGTTAAAATTGTACAACCAAGCGTTGAGCCACAGCCGCCTGCACCAAGTCGCTATGATTTCTCCGACTTGGCGGGTAAGTTGGAATGGAAGGGTGATGCCGTTGTTCAGCAAAGATTGATGCGGGATGAATGGTAGATTTGTCCTCGACACGAATGCTGTTATTGCATTGCTGAATGGTGATGCAGGGCTGGTGGCGATTCTGAAATCAGCCACTTGGGTAGCAATTCCAATCATCGTAGAGCTTGAATTCCTTTCGTTTCCTAACCTTTCTGCAAAAGATGCGCTGTTATTTGAGCAGTTCAAAAATAGGGTCGAGGTTATCAACCTCGAAAATACAAATCAAGCTTTGACGCTGTGAATTATTGACATCAGAAAGAACATGGGGCTGAAACTGCCAGATGCAATAGTTGCTGCTTGTGCAATGGAAAGCAATGCGACATTGATAAGCAATGATGTTGTTTTTAAGCGACTGCAATTGCTCAGTTTGAGCACTTTTTGAACTTTAATTAGGAACTGCCGGAGGGGATGAAGCAGCAGGAATTGGATAGGGTGGGGATGATGGTGGATTGAGGCTCATTTTCCGGTATAATATGCGGATTTATAGCGCTTATAAGGCCTAATTTGGGGGAATAGCCGCTATTTATTGGGTAGCTCATATAAACGAGTTAGCGGTCAGGTTATGACGACACGAACCAATAGAGTAATGAAGGGAATAATTTTAGCAATACTAGCAATTTCACTCTTAACGAACTGTAATGATTCGGAGAACAAGGAAGTTGTCAAAATTGACCGAATGGAATTAGTTCCAGAACCAGACAAGGCTTTAAGAGAAGAATACGAAAAACGGAATGAATTAAAACAGAAGACTTGTGTTTTTTCTGACCCAGACACTTCAGTTGCTGGAATCAAAATTAGAAATATTGAAAGTTCTCTAACCATTTTAGGCAAACAAATGAAACTAGAAGGTGACTCAACTCACGTTTTCTATTCGAGCGACAAAAAGCAAAAACTTGGTTTAACTGTGCATCCAGGAGAAAATTACAGCCAAGTGAGTATTTTCAATATTTCCTATTCGGACAATTCAAAACAAAACGTCCAGCAAATAAAATCAAAGGAATTTGAGACCGAAAAAGGAATTAAACTCGGAATAAGCAAAAGGGAAATTATTGAAAAACTTGGAACTTGTTATGTAGCTAAAGACAGCACAAAGAATGGTCTTGTACTTAACTACAGACTTGAACTTCCCAATGACAGCAAGACAAAATTATTAAAGAGCAACAATATGCCAATTTACTACGCAATATATAGACTGACAAATGACAAACTTGAAAACATTGAATTTGGCTTTGAATATCCATAGACTTAAAGAAGCCCGAACCGAGAACGGCACATTGACGATTGGCGGGTTTTCGTGCTCCGCAGACAGGTTTGTGGCTAAACGAAGTCCGGTTCTTCGAATGAACATTTGTGCTGAAAAGCCCGCCCATCGCAAATCTGCAAGCCGTTAAATATCTTAACCCCTCACACCTCCCCCAACAACCACTCCCGCTCCGCCACTGCCCCAGCCGCCAAAATCTCTTCTTTGCAACCAAGCCGATGACCAAAAGCCAGCTTCTAATACCCCAATATTGTTTGAAATTCAGCCAGTGAAACGACCTTAACGTTTGGGAATGGCAGGTTTTTCAACACCTTAAAGTGGCGGTCGTTGGTGACCAAATAGTGGACATTGGCAGAAATGGCGAGGTCGGAAAACTTGTTGTCATCTGGGTCTTTGGTAATAAGTTCCCATTTGATGAATGGTTCTGCCAAAATCACATTGGCAGCAGTGGTCAGGATGGTTGTTACTAATTCGGCCGTTTGCGGAGAATAGA